>JBFLXN010000059.1:0-14376 GCA_040755715.1 Candidatus Edwardsiibacteriota bacterium | reverse complement strand
GTTTCCATATTTCTGTGTTAACCCCGTTAGAAATTACCAAAAAGTATGGGAAAATTCCAAGACTAAACTTGCAAAATGTAAGTTAGAGAAGATTTCTAACGGGGTTAATCTGTGGCTAAATATCTTGATGTTAAATAGATTGAAAGACTAGAGGAGGAATATATGTGTAATAAGGAACTTAATTGGTTACTATCTCATCCAGAGATAGAAGAAAAGTATATTGGAGAATATATCGCAATAGTGGATGATAAAATAGTAGCCCATGGGAAAGATTTCAAGAAAGTTTTGGAAGAAGCCGGGAAAAAAGGTAAGGAAGCGTTCATCTATAAAGTTCTTCCGCTGGACAAGGAGCTTGTGGTATGATTGAATTTCCTTTCTTGAAGAGACAGTCAGAAAAACTCGGCCACATCCTAAAACCGATTATTCCGGATTGAAAACTTTGCGATTTCGGCCCGGATTGGATGGGCTTTAATAGAAGAAGTGCCTTTTATCTTAGGGCGATTAGATGTATTCAAAGCCCTAGCGGTAGAATTTAGAGAATTTGAAAACAAGATTCTTCTTAAACAACCGAAGGAATAACAATATTTTTTCGCACTTTGCCTAACTTCGGAGTCTGTTGACTTTTGAGGAGATTTATGTGATTCTAAAATAGGAGGGAATATGCCTGAAGAAATTGCTCCACATGAATTTGAAAAGACTTTGCGTCCCGGAGAAACTCTTTTTCATGAGGGTGAGTCAGGAGAACAAATGTTTCTCATTCGCTCGGGCAAAGTGAGAATCTCCAAGCGCAGTGGTCAGGTAGAAAAGACTTTGGCTGTCTTGAAAGAAGGCGATTTCTTTGGTGAAATGGCGCTGATTGATGGCAGCCCCCGCTCGGCTACCGCCACCGCCTTAGAAGAGACAAGACTGCTAATCGTAGACCGTGAAGCTTTTAAGGCACAACTCAAAGAAAATCCAATGATTGAGTATGTCTTGGAAACAATGTCCCGAAGACTGAGGGCAACCAATCGGCAGGTGGAATTTTTACTAATTCGGGATGAATTGCGACGGGTCGTGGCGATGATTCAAAGCCTCGCTAAAGAAAGAGGAATTACCACACCCGATGGTGGGGTAGTTTTGGACTTTGACTACTCATACGAGGATTTTGGTAATACTGTTGGAATCACAGCCGAAAAGGCTAAAGAATTATTACACAAATTACTCAACATCAAACTTATCCGCCTTGAAGAAAAGAAGATGACTGTCCCTTCAATGAATGACCTAGATGAATATATGCGCTACATCACCCTGAAGGAGAAATTCAAAGAAGCGGAAAAATATGAAAGTTAAACTGATAAATTATACCACCAGGCCTTTGGAAGTAATCTTCACGGCGGCCAGAACCTGCTATTCACATCTGACACCTCAAGAGATCTGGAGAGTGAAGAAGACAAAAAAACAGATGCAGAGTTTGGTTGATAAAATTATTAAACTGGGACACGAATCTGTTTTGGAACATATCTCTTTTACCTTTGCCATTGAAGGAATTTCTCGGGCCTGTTCACATCAATTAGTCAGACATCGCTTAGCCAGTTACAGCCAACAGAGTCAACGCTATGTTCGTTTCAAAAATCGTAAAGAGATGAGAATCGTCACCCCCTCAGCAATCAGAAGGAAAAAAGCATTACTGGATAAATTTGAAGAGACGATAGGAAAAACCTATGAGACTTACCAAATGCTGATAGAAAAAGGAATCCGCCCTGAAGATGCACGGTATGTTTTACCTAACGCAGTAACCACTAATATTCTGGTAACAATGAATCTGAGAGAATTGAGACATGTGGCAGGCTTGAGGCTTGACCCGCATGCCCAATGGGAAATCCGAGGATTACTTAAGGAGATAAAAAGAGAAATCTACAAGAAAGAACCATTTCTGTCTCGCTATCTTGCCGCTTCAGAATAATTCTTATAATTACGCCAATGGTTTTATCACCTTAGTCGCCGTAATCATTGCTTTCTACCGCTGTAATAGTTATTTTTATGAAACAACTTATTTATCACTTAGGCAGGTTAAATGAAGAAGAACAGTTAAGACTTGACTTCCAGGATGGCCTCTTGCGGAGTAATAAAGAGCGCATTGAATTGGGATTTATATCAATGAAATTGCCAGTAATAGATGATGTTCCTTACCGGACATTTGAAACAATGGACGAATATCGCAAGTGGGCAAATAAAAATTTACCAAAGTGGTTAGGTTATTATACAGTAGATGATTGATAAAATCACAAGATTAGTAGAGCTTTTTGATAAACATAGAGTTAAATATCTTTTTATTGGGAAAGGGGGGGCGGTTCTCTATGGCTATCCAGGAACAACGCAGGATATAGATATATTTCCCAAGAAATCGGAAGAAAATGGTAAGAACCTTGTAGAAGCCTTGAGGGAACTGGAATTTGACCTGGATGAGATACTTGAACAAGCAATAATTACCGGAAAAGACTTTATCCAAATTAGAGGGGGGCCATTTCCCCTTGACATAGTATTTGCCCCTGACGGGATAGAATCTTTTGATGAAGCCGAAAAACATAGCACGCTTATTGAGGGTAAATTTCCCTGCGCTTCAATTGATGATATAATCAAAAGTAAAAAGGTTGCTAAAAGACAAAGAGATAAGGAAGAACTACCACGGCTGGAAGCATTCCGAGATGAGTTAAAAAAGAGAACTAAGTAAGATAGTTTAAATTGAACAGAGTCACTAATAAGGATAAAAATATGCGAAAAAATCTCTTATTTACAGTATTGGGATCTATTCTTGGCGCCATTTTTGGTGCTCTGTTGGTCTGTTTTCTCTTTTCCGCTACAGGCGGATTATTCGGACTCAATCCCATCCGCCACAAATACGGCGGACAGGTCAAACGCCAGTTAAACCAGTCCCTAACTTACCAAGGTGGGAGAACAGCCTCTCTTTCACTAATAGCTGAAACTGAATCAATTACGGCTTCCCGAAAAAATGCTATTGTTTTAGCTGCCCAAAAGGTCGGTCCGGCAGTGGTTTCTATCAATGTAATTCAGACCAGAATCATTCGGGAGAATCCATTTTTTACTCCTTTCGGCGATGAATTTTTTGACAACTTTTGGCGCGATTTCTTCCCTCCGAGAGAATATCACCAACAAATTCGCAGCCTCGGTTCAGGTGTTCTCATCAATCCCCAAGGCTATATTCTCACCAATGAACATGTAGTGGAAGATGCAGATGTTATCAAAGTAACCCTACCTGATGGGAGACAGTTTGACGGGAAACTCATTGGGGCTGATATGCCCTCAGATATTGCGGTTGTCAAAATTGAAGGGAAAAATCTTCCCTCTGCCCCTCTGGGTAATTCAGACAATCTCGTTGTCGGTGAATGGGCAATTGCTATTGGCAATCCTTTTGCCTTTCTTTTGGAAGATACACAACCCACTGTAACTATTGGCGTGATTAGTGCAACTAAAAGAATAATTAAGCCTGAAAGGGGCCGAGTCCAGGTCTATCGGGAAATGATTCAAACTGATGCGGCCATCAACCCAGGCAATTCTGGTGGACCACTGGTCAATGCCGATGGAGAAGTAATTGGAATCAACACTTTTATTTTCACCTCCAGCCGGGGTTCAGAAGGAATCGGTTTTGCTATCCCCATCAACCGGGCAAAGAAGATTCTTGAAGAATTGGTCAAACATGGAGAAGTTAAACGAGTGAACTTAGGCATAAGAGTCCAGGAAATTACGCCCCTTTTAGCAGAGAGTATGAATTTGAAGAGAAAGGAAGGGGTAGTTGTTTCTGACATTCAATCGGGCAGTTTAGCCGAGACTAACGGGATTGAATTAGGCGATGTCATCTTTCAATGTCAGAAAAAAAGAATAGGCAAAATAGGTGACTGGGAAGATATTGTTTCTGACCTACGCTATGGTGAAATGTTCGTCATCTCAGTAGAAAGAAAAGGTGTAGAAAAAGAAATAAGATTCAAGTTAGAAGAAGTTTCACCACCAAAGACTGCCAAACTAAAAACAAAACTTGGCCTAATTGTCTCTGATTCAAAAGACGGTTTGATTGTAAGTAGCGTGGAAAGTAGAAGTTTAGCGGAACGCTTAGGAATTCAAGTGGGCGACTTGATTCAAAAGGTAAACAACCAGACGGTAAAAACTTCTGAAGAATTTAATAAGATAGTTCAAAAGATTAAACCCGGTCAACAATTATCATTGCTTTTGAAGCGAGAAGGAACTACTATTTTCCTTTCGTTTACGGTGTGATTCGGAGGTTAAATCAACAACCTGATTGACATCGATTAGGACTTAGCATTTGTATTTTTAGCGGGGCGTAGCGCAGCCCGGTAGCGCACTTGGTTCGGGACCAAGGAGTCACCCGTTCAAATCGGGTCGCCCCGACCAAAACTCACCTAACTTTTCTACGAATGAAAATTGCCGTCGTCATTCCTGCCTACAATGCGGGAGAAACTCTACCGTTATTGCTGAAAGAAACAAGTCGTTTCATCGGTAAAAAAGACATCATTGTTGTTGATGACGGCTCAAAGGACAATACTTCAAAGGTCGTCCAGCAAGAGGGAGTCGTCCTTCTCTCTCATCAAAAAAATCAAGGAAAAGGAGCAGCGCTTGTCACAGGATTTGTTTATGCACTCAAGCAGGGTTACGAAGCGGTTATCACCTTAGATGCCGATGGACAGCATAGACCTTCATACATACCTCAGTTTATTAAACAAACCAAAAACAAGGATTCAGATATAGTCGTCGGTTCCCGACGCCACGATTTGAAAGGAATGCCCTTTGACCGGTTTCTTACTAACAGAATTACTGCCATAGTGGTATCGCTTTTGGGCGGAGTAAAGATAGAAGACAGTCAATCTGGCTATAGACTGATAAAGACAAAAGTTTTGCAAAGTGTTCCTATCTTGACTCATAGATACGAGGCTGAGGATGAACTGTTAATCAAAGCAGGTAGAAAGAGATATATAATCAGTTCTATTTTTATTCCTACTATTTATGGAACCGAGAAGAGTCACATCAACAAAATCCTTGACACCTTACTCTTTATTGTCTTAGCCATAAAATCTCTCTGGCAATGAAAAGACCCAAATTTCTTATTCTTCTCACCAATGATGATGGCATCAAAGCCGAAGGGCTAAAGGTTCTCCACCGAGAACTTTTGCCTTTAGGTGAAGTCTTTGTTTTTGCTCCCAAGGATGAAAAAAGTGGTGCCAGTCATTCATTTTCACTACGGCAACCTTTGGAAGTTGTCTGGCTTGACAGAAGAACTGCCAGCGTTGACGGGACACCCACAGATTGTGTGATGTTGGCGGTGCGTGGACTTCTTAAGCGCAAGCCAGATCTCGTCGTCTCCGGCCTCAATCAGGGACCAAATTTAGGTGATGATGTTACTTATTCGGGAACAGTAGCAGGAGCAATTGAAGGAACGCTCTTAGGTATTCCTTCTATTTCTGTTTCAGTTACCAGCTGGAATCATTGCCGGTTTGATCTAGCGGCTAAATTCACCGCCCAGTTAGTAAGGCTCATTAAAAAAAATGGTTTGCCTAAAAATACTTTGCTCAATGTCAATGTTCCCAATCTTCCAAAGAAAAAAATTAAGGGAGTAAAAATCACCCGACTGGGCAAGCGAATTTATCGGGATGTAATTATAGAAAAGGCAGGTGAGGAAGGTAAGAAACTATATATCATTGACGGTGAAGACCCCGGTTGGGAAAAAGAGGAAAATACTGATTTTGCCGCCATTGAAAATAATAGTATTTCTATCACCCCTTTTCATCTAGATTTGACAAACTATGGTGCTATTAAAATCTTAAAAGTCTGGGAAAAAGAATTGAATCATGAATTTTGAGAAAAGCCGAAATTTAATGGTTGAGCAACAGCTTAAACGAAGAGGTATAAAGGACCCGCGAGTTTTGGAAGTAATGAATAAAGTTCCCCGTCACCTTTTTGTGGATGAGGCTTTACAGGAAAGAGCCTATGATGATTATCCTCTTCCCATCGGAGAAGGACAGACTATTTCTCAACCCTATATGGTAGCGGCAATGACTGAGGCATTGGAACTTGAGGGTAATGAAAAGATTTTAGAGATTGGCACAGGAAGTGGCTATCAAACAGCAATTCTGGCAGAATTAGCTAACCAAGTCTTCTCTATTGAAAGATTGGCTAAAATTGCCAGACGGGCGCGGGAAGTTTTAGACAAGCTTGGTTACCAAAATATTGCAATTAGAATGGGAGATGGAACTATTGGCTGGAACGAATTTGCTCCGTATGACCGGGTTCTAATTACCGCCGGCGCACCTGATGTTCCTAAACCTCTACTTGAGCAATTAACCGAAGATGGCAAAATGGTCATTCCCTTAGGAGACCTCTACTCACAAGTCCTGACAGTAGTTGAAAAGAATAACAGCAAATCCAAAATCCATCGGCTCTTTGGTTGTGTCTTTGTCCCTTTGATTGGCAAGTATGGATGGTATGGGGAGTAATTTAATTGCAAAATTAGCAATTATCAATGAGGAATAAAAACAAACGCTTTGCATTGCTAATTGTTAATTTTGCATTTTGCAATGAATAGTGGATATGGTCATTGGTGTCATCGGTTCTTCTACCTGTAATCAAGCCACCGCCGAGTTAGCTTGCGAAGTGGGACGAGAGATCGCTAAAAGAGGTGGCATTTTGATTTGTGGTGGACTGGGAGGCGTGATGGAAGCCGCCTGCAAGGGTGCCAGAGAGAAAAACGGCATCACTATTGGTATTCTTCCTGGAAACAAAAGAGAAGATGCTAATTCCTATGTCCAGATTCCAATCGTTACTGGTTTAGGTATTGCCAGAAATATCATTATCGTTCGCTCATCAGATGCGATTATTGCTATTACTGGTAGGTATGGAACCCTTTCAGAAATCGCCTTTGCTTTGCAACTGGAAATCCCTGTAATCGGTCTGAATACCTGGAAAATAAAGGTACCCATTATCAGGACTAAAAATCCAAAAGAAGCAGTGGAATTGGCTTATAAAAATGCTAAGCAGACTGTCACAGCTCAATATTCCGACCCACTCTAAAGCCTTTTGTTGATGGAAACAGGCACAGGAAGGAAAGTCAAAAACATGTCTGAAAAAGTCGCCTTCAAAGCTATTGTAAAAGGAGTTGTGCAAGGCGTATTTTATAGAGCATTTTCCCAGGAAGAAGCAACCGCAAGGGGAATCACTGGCTATGCGAGAAATCTCTGGGATGGCAGTGTAGAAGTGGTTGCTGAAGGAGAAAAGGGAATTCTCCTTGACTTTCTGAAAGCCCTGCATCGTGGTCCTCCTTCTGCCCATGTTACTGGCGTTGAGGTAGAGTGGAAAGAATATTCGGAAGAATATATCGGCTTCACCATCCGGCGATAATAACCCAAAAATCGCCAGATGTACACGGATTTACAATTTGTAACCACAGATGAACCCCACACCTATGCAATGAGTGCGGGGTTTATCTGTGGTTACATTTTTTAGCTCACAGGGCCCATTCACTTTGAAAAAACCTTGAATTTTTGAGTAAAATATGGTATAATTATTTATAGTGACAAATGAAACATATCACATTGATTACCGCAATTTTAAGAAAGACTGCGGCAATTTTGGTTTTTGTCTTTTCTCCTTGCCTCTTTTACCCCGCACCTTATCAAGGTGCGAGAGTTTACTCTGAAACCAAAGCCCTCCCTGTAAAGGAGCTATCTATATCGGGGAATAGACTATTTACTACTCGCCAGATTATCTCTCAATTTAAGACAAAGAAAAATTTCTCCTTTGACCAGAAGACCCTGGAACAAGACCTCATCCACCTCCTTGAGCGCTATCAAGAACAAGGGTATCTGAAGGCAGAAATTTCTTCTTTGCAGATTGACTCACTTGCCAATGGATTAATTGTTAAAGTGATTCTTCAAGAAGGACAGAAAAATTGCCTGAGCAGAGTCTTGTGGGAAGGAAATAGTTTTTTAGCTACTACCAAATTGCAAGACCTGTTAGGATTAGCGTCCGGCAAGATTTTTAAAACTGAACTTTTTGAAACTGGGATGGAGAGCATCATCTCTTACTATGAAAATCATGGTTTTCCTTATGCTTGGATTGAGGTAAGTGATTTTCAGCTAGAAAATGATTCTCTTTTTTTAATCTTGAAAATTTCTGAAGGTCCACTGGTTCACATTCAGAAGATTGAGTTTAAGGGAAATGAGACAACCAAGGACTATGTGCTCAAAAGAGAAATGCGCATCAAAGAGGGAGAAGTCTACAATCAGCAAAAAATAAACTCTGCCAGAAGAAGACTTCTGACTTTGGGATTATTCAAAAATGTCGGTGAAATAAAAGTAGTCAAAGGCGAAATAGAAGGAGAATGGAAACTTTTGGAAGAAGTAGAAGAAAAGAAAAATAATAGTTTCACGGGACTGGTCGGCTATGCTCCAGCGATGGAGAGTGAAAAGGGAAGACTTACAGGATTAGTTGATTTTTCAGTTAAGAATCTCTTGGGCACTGGGAGAAAAGCAAACTTAAAATGGCTTCGTCCTGCCCCCTCTAACTCCAAGATTGAACTGGGTTATGAAGAGCCGTGGCTTTTCTCCAAACCATTCATACTCGGTTTTTTCGTCAGCCACGAGGTAGTAGATTCTACTTATGCCCAGACCGCCGGCAAAATATGGTTGAGATTTTTCTGGGGAACTCACTTTTCTTTTGATGCTGGTTTTGGTGAAGAAATCATTGTTCCTGGTGAAAGAAAAAATAATCCTCTTGCCAAAGCCATTGAATACAAAGGAACCGCCGGAACTTCTCTTGATTTCAAAAAGAGTGAGGAACACCGAGGTGGAAGAATAGATTTTTCCCTGGACTATGAACTGAAAAAAAATTATACCCCCCTTAATAATCGGGTAAGTTATGTAAAGATGTCAACTAATCTGGAGTGGGAAATTCCAGTCCGTCATTACCAAATTTTTGCTTTTTTATTCCACGGGCGAAAACTTATCTCTAACGAGTCACCTGTTCCGGTTTATGAACTTTTTCCCATGGGGGGGGCAAATAGTCTGCGGGGCTACAGAGAAGAAGAATTTAGTGGGGAAGAAATTGTCTGGCTCAATACTGAATATCGTTTTCTTTTAAGGCCAGAATCCTTTTTCTTCTTCTTTATTGATTTGGGATATTTCAAAAGAAAAGAGTTTCAAGTTGGACGAAAGCCTGGCTACGGTTTAGGCCTGCGACTCAACTCCCGACTCGGTATTATCGGTCTTGATTACGGATTGGGCGAAAAGGATGGCATTATGGATGGCAAGATTCATCTCGGATTGAAAAACGAGTTTTGAAATTCGCAAAAGGCGCAGAATAGTCGCAGATTACGCAGAAAATTTGTGTTCTAGCATTGGAATTTCAATAAAGCCACAGAATTTCACAGAAAAAAACACAGAAAAATTCAGTGAAAATCTGTATTTCCGCCAGAATGACGGCGGATCCGCCTCCGGCGGAAATCTGTGGCTAAATATTTTGTCTATGATTTTCCCGCGTAATCCGCATGTTCTCTCTGCGTAATCAGCGTATCAAACTATATGCGATTTGAAATTATCAAGCATGATAAAAATACTTCCGCTCGAACTGGACGACTAACTACTTCTCATGGTATAGTAGAAACACCAATCTTCATGCCAGTGGGAACGCAAGGCACAGTAAAGACGGTTTCTCCTAAAGAACTTGAAGAATGCGGTGTGCAAATCGTTTTAGCCAACACCTATCACTTATATCTCCGACCTGGACCAGAACTAATTAAATCCGCCGGGGGATTACATAATTTCATCTCCTGGTCACATCCAATTTTGACTGACAGCGGAGGTTATCAAGTCTTCAGTTTATCAGATTTACGGCAAATAAGCGAAGAGGGCGTTTCGTTCCGTTCACACTTTGATGGTTCGTCTCATTTCTTTACCCCAGAAAAAGTGATAGAAATCCAAGAGGCTTTGTGGGCCGATATCATAATGACTCTGGATGAATGCCCTCCTTATCCGTCTTCTTATGAATATGCTAGGAAATCAACTGAACTCACTACTAAATGGGCAATCAGATGCAAAAAGGCTCAAACAAATAATGAAACCCAAGCTCTGTTTGGCATTATTCAAGGAAGTACCTATTCTGACCTGCGACTCTTAAGCACGAAGAATTTGGTTGATTTAGATTTTCCCGGTTATGCAATTGGCGGACTAGCACTCGGCGAACCAAAAGTGATTATGTGGGAACTAGTTTCCTTAGTAGTGCAGAATTTACCGCCGGAAAAACCTCGCTATCTTATGGGGGTGGGTTATCCCGAAGACTTGATTTCGGCGGTGACTTTAGGTATTGACCTTTTTGATTGTGTTCTGCCAACCAGAAATGCCCGCAATGGCACAGTCTTTACCCGTTTCGGCAGGTTAAGCATAAAGAACGCTACCTACGCCAACGATTTTTCTCCCCTTGACTCTGAGTGTAACTGTTATACTTGCCGTAATTTCAGCAGAGCCTATCTCCGTCATCTATTTAACACCGGAGAGATTTTGGCTCCACGCTTGGCCACATTACACAGTGTTCATTTTTTTCTCTGGTTAATGAAGGAAATCCGTCAGGCAATTTCTGAGGATAGATTTGATACTCTTAGAAAAGAGTTTTTAAGCAAATATCATTATAATGAAAACCACTTGTAATTTGGAGGTTACGGTTAAGGGCTACGGTTACGATGTCCGTTTCGGTTAATAAGTTTATTAGGTTTATTGAGTTCATTGAGTTTCTTGAGTTTTATAACCCAAGAGACTATGTAAACCCAAAAAACTGTGCAAACTTTCTCAAGATTTACGATACGAGCATCGTAACCTTTGAACGTTTTACGCTTAACTAACATCTATATGAAGCCACTTAAATCTGTCTACATCTTTATATCTCTAACTTTGTTTTTCCATCTTAACTTCGCTGTCTCCCTCTATTCTCAGGAAATAGTTTTGGCTCGGTTAAAATATGCTGGGGGGGGTGATTGGTATAATGACCCGGAAATCATTCCGAACCTGGCTAAAGAACTAAAAGAGTGGGCTGGACTTAAAGTAAAAGAGGAGCAAAAAATTGTCTCTTTACTTGATGAAGACCTGTTTAATTATCCGTTCTTGTTCATCACCGGACATGGCAATATCAGATTTAGTGATGAAGAAATTACTCGTCTCAGAAAATTCCTGACCGCTGGCGGGTTTTTATATGCTGATGATGATTATGGAATGGACGAGGCATTTCGCCGGGAGATAAAAAAAGTTTTCCCTCAGGCGGAACTTTTAGAATTGCCCTTTGAGCATCCTATTTATCATTGTTTCTATAACTTTCCTCAAGGACTGCCGAAGATTCATGAGCATTATCCTGGTGCACCGCATGGCTACGGTATTTTTTATGAAGGACGGCTGGTCGTCTTTTATACTTATAACAGTAATATTACTGATGGATGGACTCCGGCTCACAATGACCCTCCGGAGAAAAGGGAATCTGCCTTTAAAATGGGAACAAATATTATCTGGTATGTGTTAACACAGTAGGGGTTCAATATATTTAACCCCTACCATTCTTCAACATAAAAATGAAGAAGAATCAGAAGAGAAAAATTGTTTAAGGGGAAATCTAACGGGATGACAGTATCTACTTTACTTAAAGAACAGGTAAAACCAGTTTTAGGCTGTACCGAACCCAGTGCAGTGGGATTGGCTTCTGCTTATGCCTTTAAAACTTTAAGTGAAAAGAAAGGGATAAAGCCACCACAGATTGACAGAATTATTTTGACCGTTGACCGGAATGTCTATAAAAATTCTTTTGCTGTTGGTCTGCCAAGAACTGGTAGCAAAATCGGAATAGACATCGCCGCTACTTTGGGAATCTTCTGTAATCCACAATCAGGTCTGAACCTTTTTTCCACTATCTCTAAAAACGATTTTAAAAAAGCAGAAAGGTATCGTCTCTATTATTCCCATTCTGGTAGCAGGCAAGAAAAATAAAATTCGTCAGGATAAAATACTTGAATCTGTAGGACTATCTATTCTTCTGACCTGCTATGTTACCTATTATACAGGTTATCTAACACCAATCTGTGGCTGTGTGGTAAAATCTGGAATAGGTGCGGCTGGAGGTATTACTTATCTCTTAGGTGGAACAAGCAAGCAAATTGAAGGAGCAATAAGAAATATTTCGGGAAACATTGTTGGAACTCTGTGTGATGGCGCAAAGACAGGATGTGCGATTAAGTTGTCTTCAGCCAGTGTCTCAGCCATTCAATGTAGCCTCTTGGCTCTGAATGGAGTAATTATACCTGCTGGAAATGGCATTGTAAGTGAAACTTTTAAAGACACAGTAAAAAATATTGGATTGATTTCCAAAAGTATGTCCCGAACTGAAGAGAATTTAGTAAAAATATTAAAGAGTCATACGAAAAGAATATGAAGAAAAAGGGTTCAATTATCATCTGCCGGTGTGAGGATGTAACCGAAGAGGAAATATTGACCGCGATTCGCAAAGGTTTTAGAACACTTGAGGAAATAAAGCGAATCACTCGCTGTGGTATGGGACACTGTCAAGGACGAACTTGTCGGCGATTGATTAGTCAACTATTAGTCCGGGAAACCAGTCAGAAGATAGAAAAAATCCTAATCCCCACCACTCGCCCCCCCCTGAAACCAATTACTTTGGAAATATTAGGCAAGCAAGACATAGTTGATAGTTCATAGTTCATAGCTCGTAGTTCGTGGCGGGTCACTAAAATTAGGAGGTGTAATGGAAAAAGAGGCTAAATTTGGATTTGAAGAACTGGAAGTTTGGCAAAAGGCGATAGAGTTTGCTAATATTGTCATTGATGCCCTTGAGAACCTTAATACAGACAGGAAGCATTTCAGACTGATAGAGCAGGCAGAATCTGCTGTTACATCCATTGCTATGAATATTGCTGAAGGGAAAGGCCGTTTTTCAAAGAGGGAATGAAATTGGTAAAATGCTGACGAGTTTGGCTAACTCAATCAAGCAGTCTCTATAATCTATGAACTATGAACTACGAACTATAAACTATATTATGAGCAGAAATGCAGATGTGATTATCATCGGTGGCGGAATCATCGGCTGCGCCACCAGTTACTATCTTGCTAAAAGTGGTTTAAAAGTCTTTCTCTTTGAAAAAGAATACCTCTGCTCCGGTTCAACCGGACGATGCATTGGAGGAGTCAGACAGCAATTCACGACAAAGAGTATGGTCAAATTGATGATACAGAGTGTATCTCTATTTAGTCAGATGGAGGAAGAGTTTGGCAAATCTGTGGAATGGTATCAAGGAGGATATTTATTCTTAGCCCATAGCGAAGAGAAGAAGAATGACTATTTAAAGGCAATTTCATTGCAAAAATCTGTAGGACTGCCAGTAGAATTTGTCACCTCTCAAGAAGTCAAAAAAATCATTCCCGGTTTGAATACTGATGGTCTTTTAGGCGGTGCCTATTGTCCAACTGACGGTCAGGCAAATCCTTTTTCTGTGACTTACGAATATGCAAAAGGTATCAAAAGATGTGGTGGAAAGATATTTTCCTATACTGAAGTGAAGGAGATTATCGTAAAAGGGAACAGAGTAAATGGAATAAAGACCAGCAAGGGTGAAAAATATTCTGCGGGAATGGTTTTGAATGCTGCCGGGCCTGAGGTAAAAGAAGTAGGAAAGATGGTGGGGGTGGAGATTCCGGTTGAGCCTGAAAGGCACGAAGCCTTGATTACTGAAGGAGTGGAGAAATTGTTTGAGCCAATGTTAGTTGACTATCGTCCTGATGGCTGTTATTTTTTGCAGGTTCACCCTACCGGCCAATTCATCGGGTGTTATACACCTGTTCCCCCGGTGCCGGGCAAACGAGTAGACAGTTCTTTTGAATTTCTTACAGATATGCCGCGAAGGATGGTGCGGCTAGTTCCTTCTTTGAAAAATGTGAAAGTGATTAGACAATGGGCTGGGAGCTATGAGATGACACCGGATGGCAATCCAATTTTAGATAGAACTGAAATAGAGGGATTCTATGTTTGTGGCGGGATGTGCGGGCATGGATTTATGCTCGGTCCAGCCTTAGGAAAGATAATGGCTGAATTCATAACTAGCCAAAAAACTTCACCACCTATTTCAGAATTCGCCTTGAGTAGGAAATTTGCCGAAGCAGAAGTGATGAAATAGTGGATAGTAGATAGTTTATAGTTGATAGTTATAGACTTCTGCAAAATGAGAAATATAAGTAAAGATTAGGGATGAAGAGAAGAAAAAGAGAGAGATTGGGGAGATAAGAGAAGAGATTTAAGGAGCTTTATGGATGAAGATAGGCTGTTTATTTA
>JBFLXN010000058.1:0-14542 GCA_040755715.1 Candidatus Edwardsiibacteriota bacterium | reverse complement strand
TAAATAAACAGCCTATCTTCATCCATAAAGCTCCTTAAATCTCTTCTCTTATCTCCCCAATCTCTCTCTTTTTCTTCTCTTCATCCCTAATCTTTACTTATATTTCTCATTTTGCAGAAGTCTATTTTACTTCTTCTTCGGCTCCTCCTGCTTTTCCAGTTCGCTTATTCGCTCTCTAACAGCATTCAGTTTCTCTTCCAGGGAAGCGAGCTCGTCTTGCAGGAACTTCTTCTCATCCTCAACCGTGGGTTCAGGATAGACTGGCGGATAACCCGGGGCATATGGTGGAAAAGCTGGTGCATACGGTGAGTACCCATAAAATCCACTTCTCCACCACCGTCCTCGACCTCCACCAAAGGTGCGACCCCTGCCACCACCCCGAGGAAAACCACCTCTGCCTACTCCAAACCAACCCGGGCCAAAAACGGGATTCAAATACCCCGGCACCGGATAACCAGCACATAAGCCAGCCCTTCGACCTGTCATTGGACCTAATCCCAAAGGTCCTGTTCTATCTCCACCTGGCATATCAATCACCTCCTTACATCTTTTGATTTTTCTTATCACTTTTCATTTCCCTTTCTTTTTTCAATTTTCTTTGCTTGGTAATCCGTTTAACACACCAATGTCGGACTCATATTCTTAATCTTAACTTTTACCACCAACCAAATGGTAAGCGTCCGCAAATTCTACCACGCCCAAATCTAAACCATCTGAATGATAAAGATTGCCTCTCCCTGGGTGACAGTGTTGTTCTGCGAATCTCTCACTTCCCCTTTTGTTATAGCGGACAATTTTTTAACTCGGACAAGTTCACCGAAAACGGTGAGGGGATCCCCAATCTTCGCTTCCTTTTTAAAACGGACTTTCAGCCTTGCCGTTTTAGCTTTGATGGAATGGAAAAGCAAGATGCGATTCATGGCCGCATCTAACAAAGCGCTCAAAATACCACCGTGGGTAATCTCGTCAAAACTTTGATGCTCCGGCTGGGGGATAAATTGACCTACAGCTTTTCCATTCTCCAGACGGAACGCAACCCGTAATCCTAACGGATTATCCAGGTCACAAACATAGCAGTGGGAATGATTCAATACTTTCACCCGCTTTTTTCTTTTTTTGTTCAATCAGTCGATGATAAGAACCTTCTCTTCATTTTAGTCCAGCAACGAGGCATTTTTCATTCCGGCAAGGCACACCAGAATTTTGCGATATTCTCTCACCATATTTGGATCACGTAGAAGTTCTTTTCAAAGGCACATTGTCTACCTTACCTAAAATCTATTTCTAGACCCCCATAAACAATACGACCGGTGAAAGGTGCATACATAAATGCGGCGTCATCAGGATGTCTCTCTTTTTGGACATAGTCAAATAGATTTTTGGCACCTACAAATAAGGTGATTCCATTATTAAAGTTCTTGGAGACCTTAGTATTCACCACCCAGAAATCAGGGGTATGCACGAGCTTGCTTTCGGGTTGTTCTATATCCCCCTCCTTACAATAATCGATATACATTCTACCGGTATAATCAGCATCTAAGATCAGATTCCAGCTTCCCGGCATATATGTTAACTTGATTCCCCCGGTAATCTGTGGAACGCGCGGAATGTATTTGCTTTCATCTGCATATTCCGGATGGCTTTCCACCCAATCTTCTCGCTTGTTCTCATATTGGGCATCAGTATAAGCTAAATCCAAATCAAGCTCAATGTTTCTTTTCAGAAGCATGCTGGAGCCCAACTCTACTCCCTGAGTATAAGCATTACCTATGTTACCCCATTCATAAGTGTAGCCCAGTCTTTTGGATTCTTCGCTGGCATCTGTGAATCCAATTTTATCTTTCAGGTTAGTGCGAAAGAGATTAATACTGGCAGTATATCTGTTAACAGAGTAATCTATCCCCAGATTCATGCTGATTGACTTTTCAGGTTTCAATCCGGCTGGCTTATTAATCCGAGGGGAGCCACTGCAAAGATGTAAATCCTCGCTAAAACCATAAGGAACTCTGAAGCCGGCTCCCACACTGCTTCTTAAGGTCAATCTGGGGGATGCCTTGTACATTAGTGCCAATCTGGGACTGAAAGCTTTCTCATTATATTCAAGCTTAATCCTTTTCTGGGGAGCAACCTTGCCTGAGCCACCAAAATGGTCTTCGGAATGATGAATATCATATCTTGCTCCCAAAACCAGCTGTAAATCATCAGTTAGAGAAAGTTCGTCCTGAAGATAAAACCCCAATTCGTCTGCATGCTTTTCACTCTCGGAGGTATAGGTTCCCCCATAATTGGAATCAGCCTCATCCACAATTACATACCCACCGGTTTCGTTTAACTTGTTATGGGAATACTGGAGTCCGGCTAACAGATTATGCCTTGCTTCCAAAGGATGGGAATAATTTAAATCTACCACATAAAGGTTCTCATCAGCCAGGTAAGGTTGCATTTCGTCTTCTGGTGGAACTTCTCCATTGGTCTCTTGATAATCGCTCAGAAAGGCATCATTGGTAGCATTGCGGTGATGATTAGAATAGGCGAAGTTAAGGTTAATCTGGTTCCCGTATAAAAACATTTTCTCGTACCCAATTCCTGCCTCATAGCGGGTGGTTTTGATATGTTCTGCGCCTGCGGCAAATGGGTTCTCCCAGGTAGCTAACTCACCACCCTGTCGGAATTCATTTAAGGTTCTGCCAGAGAAACTGAGTTGATCATCTCCCAGCAGATCATAGGAGTTTAACCTGATTCCTAACGATAGATTATCGGTTTTGACCCGGTCGGTGAAACCATCATCGTCTTCATCAATTTCATCACCAGTATTCTTCTGTGCGGTCACTATCACATCTATGTCCTTCGATCTTCCGGAGGCAGATAGGGTGTAATTATTGGTATTATGCGTTCCAAAGCTGAGATTCGCCTCTACTGACGGTTTTGCAGTTGGCTCCTTGGTGATAACGTTAATCACTCCGGCGATGGCAGAACTGCCATAGAGAGCGGAACCAGCACCTTTGACAAATTCTATCCTGTCTATGTTGGCAGTGGGAATCTGCTGTAATCCATACACTCCTGCCAAACCAGAGAAGATAGGTTGACCATCAATCAGCACCTGGGTATGACCTGATTCTAGTCCCTGCATCCTGATAATGGAAAAATTGCAGTAGGAACATTGCTGTTCCACCCTTATCCCGGATATTCCTTCCACCGCTTCATATAGATTGATTGCCTCCTTCTCCTCGATATGCTTGGTGGTGATAACCTCGGTGCGTAAGGGGACATCCTTCACGTATCTGGGAGTTCGGGTGCCGGTAACCACCACACATCCTAATTCGATCGGGCTCACCTTTAGCTCAAAATTGAGCGTATAGGTCTCCCCAGCAGAAACTTCCACCTGTTCCACGGCAGGCTCATATCCTATCACTGTAGCCACAATCTGGTGTTTTCCCGGGGGGACTTTAATTAGAAGATATCTACCATCTTCATCTGCAGCCGCTCCTAAGTTAGTTTTCTTAATGATAATGCTAACTCCTGGAAGTGGTTCTCCGGTTTTTTTATCTACCACCTTTCCCTCGATGCTACCGAAACTCCCGGAGATTGCTGTTTGCGGTGATGAGAAGCTTAAAATCCCCAAAAGCAAGATTGCTGCCCAGGTTTTATTTATCATCCCGACTCTTTGACTTTTTCTTTTGCTTTTCCAAACTTTTCTGTGGCTGAACATTTTTATCTCTTACCTCCTTTCTTTTTTTCAATCAACTGATGATGATAAGAGCCTTCTCTCACCATCTTGGTCCCGCAATTGCGGGCATTTCTCATCTCGGCAGGGTACGCCTGCCCTATGTAGTATTTTCACTCCGCATTTAGGGCAAATACAAAATCCACTGGGTCCCATGCCTCGTTTATTTTCTGCTTGCATCTTCATAGCTCCTCTTTTGTTGGAGGTCCACCGAAACCACCTCGAGCTCTCCCTCTACCGCCTCTGCGGGCATAGCCCCTATCCTCTTCTGCCCGATGAAGGTTAGCGCTTTTGCATTGTGGACAAAAGGAGGTGCTCTGGGGGCACCGTAAGGTATCTCCCAAGTATGTTTGCATTCAGAGCACCGAAATTTCTTTTTTACCATAATCCGTCACCTCCTTTCTGTGAGGCTGCTTTTATAATTATTACTCATCTCACAGCCAATCTTTGTAGAATTGCAACTCCTAAAACCAACAAACCAAAAGCACATACGATGGCGGCACCGGTAGGAAAATCCAAAGTGGCAGAAAGATATAAACCAATCAAACTTGTTAAACTGCCTAATGCCCATCCAAGTAATAATCTAGTCTTTAGTTTATCTGACAGAAGCATTGCACATACAGCCGGAACAATCAGATAAGAGAAGACTAATAACACTCCAGCAATTTCTACCGAGGAAGTCACTACCACACCAAAAGTTGCATAGAACAAGAAATCCCACCACTTGATAGGAATCTTTTCTTTTTGGGCTTCCTCAGAGTTTAAAGAAATCAACAGGAATTTCCTTCTGTAGATGAAATGGAATAGCCCGATAACACCGTAAAGAACCGCCATCTTTATAATCTCTGGCCATTTTACGAAGAGGATATTCCCTACCAGCATGTATTTTATGTGCTCTGCTTCAGAAGGCGCCCTATCTAACACCAGAATGGAGCAGGCAGCAGAGACGGCGTATACGATACCAATTATCGCTTCCTGGGAAACCTTTCTTTCTTTCAATCGTGTGAGAGCAAAAATGGTGGCACCAACAAATGTGAAGGCAATGGAGAAGACATAGGCAGCGGTGCTATGAAGTTCCATTCCAAAAAGAAAAGCAATGATAGCTCCCAAGGCGGCTATCTGGGCTAATGCTAAATCAACAAATATCACCTCACGTTCAATGACATGAATTCCCAGATAAGCATGAATGCCTGTGAGTATCAAACAAGCTGCAAACGGCAAGAGCATTAGTTCAAACATCTTTGTCTCCCTAATCCTGAAGCGATTCAGCCAGCTTGCCAATGTTGTATTCAAACAGATGTAAATATGTGTTTGCCCCTTGAATTCCGCCAACAGAAGGTGGCAATACGACAACCTTGGCTCCAGAATCTTTGGCAATCTTTTCTGTTACCTTCAGGTTAAAATACGGTTCCATTATTATCACCTTCACTTTCTCCTCCTTGATTTTCTTGACCAAAGAAACAATATGAGAAGGAGTGGGGGGAATTCCTGGTTTCGGCTCAACACAACCAATGATTTCTAATCTAAACCGCTTGGTGAAGTATGGCCAGGAATTATGATAGGTAACTATTTTTGCCCCTGCATACGGCTTCATTTCTTCTTCCCATTTAGCTATTGCGGAATCAAGTATTCTTAGATACTCCTCGTAATTTTTGTTGAAATATTCTGATTCCGAAGGGAGCATTTCACATAATTTTTTTACAATACTCCCCAATATCGGTTTAGCGTTTTCCGGGTCCAGCCAATAATGGGGATTGCCGTAGAGGTGAATATCTCCCATACTTGCGTCAATTTTCCCTGTTGGCACTTCCAACTTTTCGATCTTTCTTGAAGCATCAAGATATCCTGGACCGCCATACATCACTTTTGAATTTCTTGAGGCCTCAATAAGGCTTTGCACCCACAAGTCCAAGTCCATGCCGATTCTGACCAGCACATCTGCTTTTTTGACCTGCATCACCATGGACGGTCTTGGCTCGATAAAATGCGGATCCTGACTGCCGTTAGATAAGCTCACAACTTTTACTTTGTCGCCGCCAACTGCTTTTACAAAATCAGCTAAATCGGAAGTGGCGGTTACCACTTCCAACTTATCAGTGGCTAACACCAAACCGGGAAGTAAATAACCCATCATCAGGGCTAGCGATAATTTATTTTTCATCTTAATAACCTCCGTTTACTGTAAAGGATGGCTGTGTGGACCTATACCAAAAACCAGTTGTAAAAATGCCTCATGGGAGTTTAATTCAAAGTTGTAACCGTATTGGAGTCGTATTTTTGTCGTTTCGGTCAAATGGCTGGTGATGATTCCTGAAAAACTGTTGGTCTTCCCTTTTTCCGGAAAGGCATTTTCCGACCAATCGTAACGCAAGCCAGCATCCCAATACTTGTTGAACTGGAATCCAAGATAATTATAGAAACCCCATCTCTTAAGTTCGCCTACAGGCGTTCTCCTTATCAAATGCAAAACTTCATTCTGGAATGCCAATCGTTTGTAAGCAGAAGGCCAGAGTTTATAGGTCAAGTCTAATCCGAAAACTCTTGCCTCGTCCTGATGCTCTAAGTAATGTGAACCTTTTCCAGATGCACCACTTGCACCAATTTCTAATTCTGATGTCTCTCCCAATGAGAACGATGTCCACAGCCGGGTGGTATAGACTTCGTCAGCCAGCCCAAACTCCTCTGGTTCTTCAACACCTTCCTCATGATGCTGTTCACTTGCCACCCTCCAAGCGCTTGCGTCAATTTGAGCGAAAAATGGTAACGGCAAAAGGTATCCTAAAGAAACCCCCTCACCGACCAACCCATGATTACCAAAGAAGTTGGTCAATACCAGGGGTTGGTCAACATAAGGTCTTTCATGTTGATGGACTTTATTTATTTTTCCAAAATCAACATGCATTTTGCCCACTTTCAAGCTCAACCCACCAACTATCTTCAGGAAACTGGCATAAGCCTCGCATATCTCCGGCTCAAAGTGGTCTCCGTGTCGGTGCATAGCGAGAAAAACATCTGCTCTCATCTCTGGATAGATATAGCCTTGAAGGGCGAGTTCTATTTCTCTCACTAAGATTTTGTTTCTATTTAGGTCATTTTTATCACTGGTTACTTTGCCCGTAATATCTCCGATTACACTTATATCTGGAAGATTACTCGGTGTCCCTCTCATGCCCGGAAGCGGAGTCGCTTTAGTTCCCTCTTGTGCAGATACAAGACTGCTCAGAAAAAACGACAGAATAAAAATAACCGAAGAATGATTACACATGGTAAGCACCTCCAAATAAGAATAGTTTATCCAACGGGGTTGACACAGATTAACACAGATTTTAAATCGTTGATTCCTAAACCCTGGCCTGACGCCAGGCCAGGCCTGTCAGAGCTTGCTCCGTACTTGATAGGGGGAACAGGTTTTCAATAGGTTATAATCACATCCCCGATTTTATCGGGGTGAAAATCCGTGTAATCCGTGGCTAAAAAAGGTTTTTCAGGGAAAACTAATTAAACTAAAAATGGAGGTGCACGGCTGAAAGGTAGGCGAACAACTGTGGCTGGCCAAATGGTGGAGACGAACACATCTATTATGAATATTACTGCTAATCCCAATACTATTGTATATTGAAGAATAACAGCACCTTGAAATGTCCGAATGCAAAGGCAAACAGGACAATTAGTCTTATTGCCTTCCGGACAATCAGAGTGGAAATGAACCGAAAGTTCACAAAGGAGGGTAACAAAATATAAACAGAGAAGGCACAAAAGAATTTTTTTCATGTTTACGTTTTCAACCCTAATGTTAATGATAATCATTTTCATTTATAGAGAAAAAAATATTATAGGTTTATTTTTCTCTGTGGCTACATTTATCGCAAAGTCCCAAAAACTGAATCAAATGATTGGTAATCTTAAAATTATATTTTTTTGATAAACCTTTTTCTGTTTCCCGAAGGAGATTTAGTTCTTCATTTATAAAGTCAGTATAGTTAATGATTCTGTTGCAGTTGGTACAAACCAGATGATGGTGATGCTGAACACCCTTTGGCCCATCTGCCAATTCATATCTTGCTCTGCCGTCACCAAACTCAAACTTAAAAACCAAACCCATATTGGCTAAAATTTCTAAAGTTCTATATATTGTAGTCAGGCCAATATTTGAATGAATGGGATGCACTTTCATATAAATATCTTCAGCGCTCAAGTGCTTATTTGCTTTGGCCAATACTTCCAAAATGGCTTCACGGCCTACGGTTATCCTATAACCGCAACCCCTAAATTTTCTCTCCCACCAGGGTGGCCCAATTTTACTTCTCCAAGGCATCTTAATTTATTTTATTGATAATGGTTATCACTACTAATTATAACACCATAGTCCGACTTTTGTCAAGTCTTTTTTCGTTGCCATCGCGAAAAATTATTGACTCACTAGATGCAATCCTCTTTGGAGCCGGAGCGTGGCAATTCCTTTATTTTCAAGATTTTTATGAGATTGCTTCGGTCGTTTCACTTCCTCGCAATGACACTATGACGCAGTCCCCGTGGAGAGGCAAGGCTGGAGAATCATTTTTTCGCACACTTTTGACAAACTCCATAGATTTCCAAGCCGAAATCTAAAATCTTAAACCGACTCTTTGTTTTCTGTTGCAAGAGCTTCATTATTCCTCTTCCCAAAAGTCTATTGTTTTCTTTTACCCGGCCACAATTTGAGCAGATAAAATGTGTCTCTTGAGGATGTCTGATTTCATAATGAGTATGGGCTTCCGAGAGATTGATTTTATGCAGCCAGCCGAGTTTGTGCAAGGTCTCCAAGGTGCGATAGACCGTAGCTAAATCCAATGATTTTCCTCTCCTCCGCAAGGACTGATATATTTCTTCTGCCTGAAAATGTTTCTTGCTCCTCTCTTCAAGGAAATTGATGATTTCCAGGCGTGGTTTGGTCTGTCTCAAGCCGTGTTTAGAAAGATTTATCTTCATAAATTATTGCAAATCTTTTGCAATAATATTGTATCAAAAATCTGGACCTTTGTCAACAAAAATTTCTGTGGTTTTAAATTTCCCTTGACATTTTTCAATAAAAGAGTTATAATTTTTACTAGACCTTAGACAAAGTTCTCGCTTTGGAAATTGAATAAAGTCACAGAAGCACACTGGACTTACAGAAAGTCAAATGCGTATATCAGTCTATTAGGATATCAGGGTAAAGGTTATTAGGAAATCAGGGCATCAGGAAAAACCGGCGGCTTGCCTAAGGGGGGGAATCAACCTGATATTCTGATACCCTGATATCCACTACCTGATAATCTTCCCGATGAAATCGGGACTGATAACCGTTTTGAAATCTGTGGCTAATATCTTGTTTTGCCCTCGTAGCTCAATCGGATAGAGCGGTGGACTTCGAATCCAAAGGTTGCCCGTTCAAGTCGGGCCGAGGGTGCACTTTAAGCCGCCTCGCGGCTATTGAAAAATGCAAAATGAAGAGAGTAAATCGTTGAAACGGTTATTAAATTTTGCCATTTGCATTTTGATATTTTCATTTTTCATTGAGGTTTACATATACGGGCGGTTAGCTCAGTTGGTTAGAGCGCTGGTCTCACATACCAGAGGTGATAGGTTCAACTCCTATACCGCCCACCAGAAAAGGAGGTGATGAAGAGAAACAACGAAAGAACTGCAAGACGCTTAACGCTAGACGCTACACGCTATATGCTAAACGCTTTAAGCGTAAGGCGTAAAGCGTTGGGCGTAAAAAGAGCGTAAGGAGATTGACCAGGAGAAAATGGAAGATACACTGACTTTCACCGGAATTAACAAAAGATTTTTTGAATATCAGAGAAATAATTTTGAAGCCAGAGTGGGAAATTGCTATGCGACCTTTGGCAGTGGTCTGGTCCTACGAACCTTTGAAGACCAAAGAATTCACCTGGACCGAGATTTTGAAGGAGGCAAAATCATAGGTCTCTGGAGAGACCTTGAAGGAACTGCCCTGGCAGGTAAACCAAACAAGGATTGGAGCAATCAGAGAGAGGACCTATTTTGCGGATTGGAAGTGAAAGTAAATCTTTCTCAAAATTATAATCTCGGTGGAAGTTATTTACGCCTCGTCGCCACCGGAAATGTCAACGACCCTTCCTGGAGCAAGCCAGTTGAAGAATTATTTGAAATAAATAATAAAATATCTCTTTTGGACTTTGAGATTTACCAAAATTACGCCCGCCGTTTCACCTGGGGCAAATTGGACCCCCTCTGGGGCTGGATTGGCACAGATAACTTAAAGGGAAAGGCATTTTATCAATCAATCAATTTTTCCTTACCAGGTTTTGGCTTCCTTTTAGAAATAAAGAATTATAGAAATTTTGACTTTAAGTATAATGCCCCGCCAACCTGTAATCGCAGTGAAAGATTGGTTAATAATGGAAAAGATGAATATGGTGGACAAATTGAAACTACCTTTTCTCCTCTTTCCGCTTGGTCTTTCTTAGTTAACGCCAGTCTAAATTCTTCAAAAAAGGGAGGACAGAAACTCAGTGAGATTCATCTGGAGACGAAAAAAGAATTCTTAAATGGTGGATTCGGCGAATTAACCTTTTTGTTTCAGCAGGAAAAAAAATTAGAAGCCGGTATAGAAAAAAAGCAATTTTTAGGTCCCCAAATTAGATTCTCTCTTCCTTTGCCGAAAAATAATAGTGCTTCTGGAGAAGTCGGCTATCAGTATTACCAGATGAATTATCTGACTTCTAAACTCGATTATCATTTTCTACCATTACTTTTCTCTCTGAATTTTCATTCCTGGTATATCATTTCGCTTTCTGGTGAGTTTTCTTCTAAATCAATACCCGAATATGAAAATAAAAGTCAGTGGTTTGGTCTGGAAATAGGCTGGGATTTAAGTGAGAAACATCAATTAAGAGTCAGATATAGTTCAGAGCGAGGTGGATTGGTTTGTTCCGGTGGGATTTGCCGGTATGAGCCGGCTTTCAAGGGATTAAAGATTTCACTGTCAAGTCGAATTTAAAATCCGTATCTTTCCCAAACCTGCCTTCAAGCAATTGGAGTTTTAAGATGGAGTTTGATGGAGAAAAAACAGTAAATTATTGGTTGGAAGGCGCCGAATATGATCTAGGTGTGGCAGAAGCGATGTTTCAAACCACTAAGTATCCTTACGCACTATTTATGGGGCACCTTGCTCTGGAAAAATTACTGAAAGCAATGTGGGTTAAAAACAGAAAAGCCCATGCGCCAATTACGCATTCTCTGCCATTTTTAGCTGAGGGATGTGGAACTGCTATTCCCCCTAACACCATTATTAAATTAAGAGAATTTATGGAATTCTATTTTGAGACAAGATATCCCGAAGCTCAGAAGGCTTTTTACAGGAAGTGCACCAAGAAGTATACTAAGGAGAGATTAACTGAGATAAAGGAGATTTTTCAATGGTTGAAGAATCAGTTATTAAAAAAGTCAAGAAATTTGTAGATATATTGAAAAGAAAAGGAATCAGAATTGATAAAATCATCCTTTATGGGTCCTATGTGAGAGGTAATCCGAGAGGCGAAAGTGATATAGATGTCGCTGTTATTTCGCGAGATTTTGGTAAGGATCGCACCGAAGAAGGTATGACACTTTTTAGAATAGCCGGTGATGTTGATCCGAGAATAGAACCCATTCCGATTTCATTAAAGTCCTATGAAGAAGATACCTGGCTTCCGCTAATTTACGAAATAAGAACCAAAGGAGTAGAAATAAAGGGTTACTAATGAAAATAAACTCTATCTTCAAAAGCATTCAGGGGGAGTCAACCTATGCCGGACTTCCCTGTATTTTTGTTAGAGTTGGTGAATGTAATCTCCGTTGCACTTACTGTGATACAAAATATGCCTATAAAAAATGGAAAGAAATTCCGTTAGGTAGTATTGTCAATAAAATAAAAAATTTTGATTGTCCTCTGATTGAAATTACTGGCGGTGAACCACTCCTTCAAGAGGAAATCTACGAGCTCATAGAATTTCTTAAGCAGAGTAAATACAAAATTCTTCTGGAGACAAACGGGAGTCTTAATGTGGAGAGGGTGGATTCTTCTGTGGTCAAAATTATTGACCTCAAATGCCCTTCCAGTGGAATGAATGATAAAATCTTCTGGCGAAATCTCAAAAAGATTACCCCCAAAGACCAAATCAAATTCGTGATGGCTACCCAAGAGGATTACGAATGGGCAAGAAAAGTGATAGAAGAAAGGTCTTTGGTAAAAACAGCAACTGTGCTGTTTGCTCCGGTCTTTGGAAGACTTCATCCTCAAAAGTTAGCCGATTGGATTTTAGAAGACAACCTGAATGTCAGACTCCAATTGCAAATTCAAAAATACATCTGGGGGACGAGAAAGAAAAATGTCTAAAAATGGTAAGCCACTGATGAACCCCGCACCCATGCATAGGTGCGGGGTGAACACGGATAAATACAGAAAGAACGATGGTAGGCTTATATGCAAAAATGGTGATACCGAAAGGGAAAAGAACATCAGATCTCGCATTACTATATCTACATATCACCGTATCAACGCATTTCTCAATCCGTGTAAATCTGTGGCTAAAATTAAGGAATTGGCGGTGGTTTTAGTTAGTGGTGGTTTAGATAGTTGTGTAACCGCAGCCATCGCCGCACAAAAATATTCTTTAGCCTTTCTTCATATCAATTACAGACAACGCACCGAAAAGAGAGAATTAAAAGCCTTCCACCAAATCGCTGATTTCTATAAAGTAAAGCATAGACTAATAGTTGATGCCAATTTTTTTTCTCAAATTGGTGGTTCAAGTTTAACTGATGAAAAAATTCCCGTTCCTCCTGCAAGATTCAAAAAAGGGATAATTCCAAATACCTATGTCCCCTTTCGCAATGCCTATTTACTATCTGTGGCTGTCTCTTGGGCCGAGGTAGTTGGGGCAAGCAAAATATTTATTGGTGCAGTGGAAGAAGATTCTTCAGGCTATCCCGACTGCCGAAAGAAGTTTTATCAAGCCTTCAACAAACTCATTGTAGTAGGGACAAAACCAGAAACGAAAATTAGCGTGGTAACCCCGCTGATTAAAATAAAAAAAAGCAAGATTGTCCAGAAAGGACTGAAGTTAAAGGCACCACTTCATTTGACCTGGTCGTGCTATCAAAACAACAAAGTTCCCTGTGGAATTTGTGAGAGTTGTCTTTTGCGATTGAAAGGATTTCAAGAAGCCGGGGTAAAAGACCCCATCTCTTGAGTTTACTCAGTTTGTTGAGTTTAACCCAACAAACCCAACAAACCCAATAAACCCGACAAACTTTGCTTATGCCTAAAAATCTTCCTCAAGAAATAATCATTGATGGATATAATCTTATCTTTGCCGTAGAAGAACTGCGTCCTTTAGCCTTAAAGGATTTTTCGAAAGCCCGCCAGGGTCTGATTGAGCTTCTCAGGCGATACAAAGCGAAGACACGAGCGAAGGTCACCATAGTCTTTGACGGAACAGAAAGAGGAGAAATAGCAGAAGAAATCTCTGGTGGAATAAGAGTTCTTTACTCTCGTCAACCGGAAAGTGCTGACTGTCTTATTGCCCGACTGATGAAGAAAATCAGACCAGGACAAGCGGCGATTGTTTCCTCAGATAAAGAAATAATTGACTTAGCCAAAGCACACTATCTTGAGACTATCAGGGCTAAAGCATTTGAAAGAATTCTTAAAGAGAAACTTTTGTTAAGAGAACCGACCCCTCATACCAAAGAAGAAATTATCAGTGAAGAAGAAGTCAACTATTGGTTGAAACGATTTAGTGAAGTTTCTGAGAAAGAAGCAACCACAAAATTCACCGAGAGCATAAAGAAATCATTTTAAAGTGCAAAATTAGCATTTATCATTTCAAATTTGAGATTTGCATTTTACATTGATAAATTTGCGATGAATCTTCTGATTGATAAATTAAAAGTCTGTCGCTCTTTGGTGATTCTCACTGGCGCTGGTATTTCGGCAGAAAGTGGTGTGCCAACTTTTCGTGGGGCAGATGGACTCTGGAAGAATTATCGGGCTGAAGATTTAGCCACACCCGAAGCCTTCGCCCGTGACCCAAAACTTGTCTGGGAATGGTATGAATGGCGAAGAGAAATTATTCGCCAGGCAAAACCAAATCCAGGACATTTAGCCATTGCTCAATTTGAAGAAATCTTCCCCGAATTTCTGCTAGTTACCCAGAATGTTGACGGATTGCATCGGCTGGCTGGGAGCAAGAAGATTGTGGAGTTACACGGAAATATTTTCCGGAACAAATGTTCTAAGGACGGACGAATTTATCAAGAGACTCCAAAGACTGATTCTATCCCGCCCCGCTGTGAATGTGGTGCTTATCTTAGACCAGATGTCGTTTGGTTTGGAGAATCTTTGTCCTCGGAAGTTCTGAACGAAGCCTTTGTCAAAACGCAGTCTTGTGAGGTCTTTCTCTCTATTGGCACTTCGGCAATAGTTCACCCCGCTGCTAGTTTGCCTCTCTTGGCCAAAGAAAGAGGTGCGCTTGTCGGTGAAATAAATCTTGAACCTACACCCATAACTCCGTTGGTAGATATATCAATTAGAGGCAAATCCGCTGAAATCTTACCCAAAATTCTGAATCACCTCTCCTTTAATTTGTGCTAATCTGTGCTTCGCCGAAGGCAATTTTCCTTGAAAAGAGTTTATTAAATTCTATATAATAGTTACTGGTGAAAAATAGAGACTTCAATATAACTGGTTCCTGATAAGGGAAGCCAAAGTTTTTGCTCTTTGACATTTTCTATTCTTATTTTCTTTTTCCTTTGCGAGAACGATAAATT
>JBFLXN010000057.1:0-14789 GCA_040755715.1 Candidatus Edwardsiibacteriota bacterium | reverse complement strand
ACCTCCTCGGAAATTTTTTGACATTTAAATTATATCATAATTTCCGAGGATACTCAAGAAATAATCAGACTGGAAATCACTATTTTTTGTTGGAATAAATAATTTTTCACCAGTAACTATAATACAAGAACTCAAAGCTAAAAAATTTAGAGAAAATCCTGATGTATGGATTGGACGAGGTGCTATTTGTGGATGGATGATTGATAAAGGTGGAGAAGCTATAATTTTATCACCAAAGAGTGAAAATGAAAGGTGTTACGTTGAAGAGTGTGTTAAAATTCTGAATGAATCATTAACTGAAGTACAAAAAACGCGTCTTCAAAATTTTAGAACAAGGTATTGGGAAAAAAATGAAATAAAAGAAGATAAACTTCATTTTCCCTTTGAATTTAAAATTAAAATAGCTCCTTCAAAAGAAACTACTGTTATTAGTCATCCACCTCCTGGGGATAATACTGTAGATGATATCTTTACAAAATATCTTGAACACCTAATCCAAAAGATGGAGACGAAAGAAATAGGGGAAAGCTACATTCCTCTTCGGATATTACCAATATTCTTCAAAAAAATATCCAAGGAGAAAGGAGAAAGAGAATACAATATTTTTCAAGCGGCTGAATCTTTTGATCGTCTTTTGATCGTTGGTGAACCAGGGGCAGGAAAGACTACTTCGCTGAAACAATTGACAGAATATCAAGCACAAAAAAAAGATATTATTCCAGTTTTTATAAAGTTGAGTGATTTTGACAAAGACAATCTGTTTTCATTAATAGCTCAAGGACTTGGACAATTTATGGATGAAGAAATGATTAAACATTATCTTAAAGAAGGTAAGTTTCTAATTTTGTTAGATGGGCTTAATGAAGTAGGAGCTGATTATTCCAATTTAGTTAGCAAGATCAAAGAATTTGCTTTTGACCCTACGAGTGGTTACCCTAAAAATAGATATGTAGTTACATGTCGAACTAACAATTATAATAATGAATTTGAGGAGCGTTTTGAAACTATGGAAATTCAATCATTGAGCAACTATCTTATCTTTAAAGTGTTAAAAGGAATTTTTGGTCAAGAAAAGGCAAAGGAGTATTATGAGAGTATGGATGAGAAAGTAAGAAAATTCTGTAGTAATCCATTGATGCTAAGAATGATGGTTAAACAATTAAAGGAGAATAAAGGTAAACTAATTAAGAATAGGGCAAGGTTGTTTGATAGTTTCGTCAATTCATTCCTCTGGGATTGGGAGCGAAAAAAAAGGACATTTGCTTCTAAAGTTGACATTGAGATAAAAAAGTCGCTTCTTTCTTACCTTGCTTATAAAATGAAGGTTGGAATTACAAAAGAAAATTATGGAAAAGCTAAAGAAGTTATGAAGGTAAGATTTGAAAGTCTCAAATCTGATAATCCTAATTTGTCTGATACTGTAGATACTATATTAGAGGAACTTATTACTAATAATCTTATAAAAGAATCTAATTATCAGTTGGAGTTTATGCATCAAGCTATTCAAGAATACTTTACTGCACTTGAGATTAGTAAAGAAAATTTGCCTTTTGAGAAATATTTATTTAGTAAAGACGGAGTAGAAATTTTAGTCTTTGTCTCTGGCTTAAAAGATGATGCCACTGACATTATTCTTAAACTCAAAGATATAGATCTATTTTCAGCAGCTCATTGTGCAGAAGCTGCCCTAAGTGTTGAAGAGACAGTAACAATATCTCTGGTTGAGAGCTTAATTAAGAAATATAAGGATTGGAGTATAGGCGTTTCGCCCAATACTAATCCAGTTCAAATTGCGAAGGCAATTATTGCTTTAAAAGATAAATTTTCTGTTCCTTTGATTAAACTTTTCGAAAAAGTCTACGGAAATCAAAATGATGGATATTACTGGTTAACCATATTCCATCAGCATATTGGAGAATTTAAAGAATCAATAAATGAATTAGAGGAGTTTATTTATCGTAATCCTACCGATTCACTCCCATTGATTGCACTTTCATCTGCTTACTTAATGGGAGGAGAATATAGTAAAGCTATTACAACAAGCAAAAAAGCCTTAAAGATTAATCCTTCTAATCCTATAGTTTTAGGAAATTTAGTGGACATTTTTCTCCAGTTGGGAAATATTGAAAAGGCCGAAGAATATATTCAGGAGGTCAAAGAGTATATGGATATGCTTCCTTGGCTCCGAACAATTTATGGAGCAATCCAGTATAGTAAAGGTGAAGGATTTATTGCAGAAGCAGAAAAAGAATTGAAGATTGCAGTAGAAGGAGATTTTAACAGCTCGTCTCCTCACTTATTCTTAGCAAGGGTAGATATCAATAAGGGGAATATAGATGTTGCCATCGCAAAGTTTAAGGATGCCATTAAAAAAGAGCCGATGAATTACCAGCTTTACAAAGAGTTGGCAATTGTTCTTGAGGCGCAAAAAGAATATAATGAAGCAATAAGATATTGGCAGAGTTGTCTTGATTTAAATCCAACTGCTGACGATGCGGAGATAATTGATCAGCAGATAAGAGGACTTCAATCTATAGAAAGATTGTTAAATGAATTAACCGAAGGAATCGTTTCGATAGAAAATAGTGCTACGATATGTCTTAATCTTGGACTTGAATTTGTTCGCCTACCTTCAGGAGACACTATTTCAAATTCAAAACAAACTTTTTATTATATCAATAAGGCACTAAAATTTTTTGATAAAGATGAACACCCCCAGGAATACGCAAAATCCAAACTTGCCTTAGGGATTGCATATACTCGGTTACCAAAAGACGATGGCAAACCTAACTCTGAAGAAGCGATTACTAATCTCAAAGAGGCTATAGAAATCTTGAACCTCAAAGATACTCCTGACTTTTATGCTGAAACACAATTTAATTTAGGACATGGCTATTTATCATTAAAAGATGAGGATAGAACCTTAAGTTTAAATGAAGCAATCAAATCCTATAAAGAATCTCTTAAAGTATATTCACCTTTAGAAAATCCATCAAAATATGCAGAGGCGGAATATAACATTGGATTTGCTTACTCTTTATTATTTGAAAAAAATAATGAAGAATTAAATCTAAAGAATGCTATTAAAGCTTATGAAAAGTCTTTAACTATTTATAGAAAACAGAATTACCCTAACTATTATGGACAGATAAAGCTAAAATTAGGTGAGTGCTATATGAGCTTGTCGTCCCAATCCGATTTAAAGAAAGCCACCGATTTGTTTCAAGAATCCTTAGAGGTTTTTGAAAAAGCAAAATATCCGGGAGAATACGCTCAAATACAGGATAATTTAGGAATCTGTTTCAGTAAATTGTTGAAAGGTGGACGAAAGATAAATTTGGAGAAATCCATTGAAGCATTTAACGAAGTCCTTAGTATATATCCAAAAGAAATTTTTCCTGCAGAATACATAAGTATAATATCTCAGCTAGCATCTGTTTATGCACAATTACCATCAGGTTCATACAGAGACAACTTAAAACATTCTATTTACTTATGTGAGGAAGCCATAGAGGAGCTTGATAAAGAGAAATTCCCAAAAGAATATGCAAATATCCAAGTTAATATCGGTAATTTTTATTTTCAGCTTCCGGCAGGAAATTCCGACCTCGACCGGAGATCGTCTCTATACAAGTCGATAGACGCGTATAATAAAGCTCTCAATATTTATGAAAAAGAAAATATTGATTTAGAAGCAGCGCTTACTAAAGATGCATTAGGGTCTATCTACCTGGAATTATTAGAATTTGATGAGGCTAAGAGAAATTTTGAAGAGGCTTTGAAAAAATGTACTTCTAATGATTATCCCCTTGAACATATAGAGATACAAAACCATCTATCATCTACATATGCTCAGTTAGCCGGGTCTTATCCTTACGATGAAATATTAAATCAAAACATCAAAAAATGCAACGAACTTCTTGATAAATACAGTAGAGAAGAAAATCCCCTAGAGTATATTCAAATCTTGTCAAATCTTGTTTTTGCCTATTCAAATTTGCTAAAAGGTGACATTAGTTCAAATTTAAAGGAGGCAATAAAACACGATATGGAACTTCTTAACATTTATTCTAAAGATGACTTTCCTCTTCAATATATGGATGCTTTAGTTAATTTAGGAGATCTTTATTCTTCATTAACTATTGGAGATATGGAAGCTAACCTTAAACTTGCCATAAAGTCCTACACAGAGGCTATCAAAGTTTTAGATAAAAGCGAGTATCCAATAAACTATGTAATAGTTCTTTCCGACCTTGCCTTAACTGGAGTTTCCTTATCAACTTCTGTTCAAGATTTAAATTTCAATGATGTTATTAATATCTGCAATCATTTTTTAGAAATTTATACAAAAGAACATTGTCCATTTGAATATATGCAAATTCAATTTTGTTTAGGAGCGTCATATATAAACTTACCATCTGGCGAATTTAGTAATAATTTAAATATGGCAATAGAAGCATTTAGAAAGAGTTTAGAGATAGCCCCTCAAAATATTCAAGCCCGCTTAAACATTGGTAAAGCATTTCTTCTCAAAATGGAATTTGACAAATGCATTCAGGAACTACAGGACCTTTTGTTATACCAAAATTCCCCCATTGTCGGGGAAGTTCATACGGTTCTGGGCAATGCTTATTTCTGTCTTGAGAGAACTGACGAAGCAAAAAGGTATTTTGAGGCTGTACTTAGTTTAAACCCAGATGATTCTCAAGCTCTGCAAAATTTAGCAACTGTTTTTGAGAAGGAAGGAAAGTTGCCAAAAGCCGAAGAGTGCAATGAGAAAGCGTTGGCAATAAATCCGAAAGATTTTAATGCTATTCTTAATTTGGCAGATATATATAGGAAACAACAAAAAGAAGAAACTATAAATCAATATTTAAAATCGTTAGAAGCTATCCACCAAGGGAAAGTAGACAGATTAGTAACTAGCTTTTATTCAATGAGGAGCAAATTGGGGGATATGAGTATCTCTTTTCAGGATAAAACCCTCATCATTAGAGAAAAAAAGGAGCGGATATCTCTTGTCAGATATGGGTTAGGTGTAGCATATGCGATGAAAGGCGAACTTGAAAAAGCTATTGAAGAATTCCAAAAAGCAATTCAACTTGATCAAAATAGAGTCATAATCAGAAAAGGAATTGATGATCTTGAGATATATTTAAGTTCCAATCCATCAAAGATTTCAGCAAAAAAAGCACTTGAATGGCTGTATGAAAAAAGAGATAGTATGTAGTTTAAATTTCACTATCAAGAAACGCTTGAAAAATCAAGGGTTATTTTGTGACAAAAACAATTCTATTCCCCCCTAAAAGAACTCCACACTAAGAAATAAGGAAATGCAGCAGATTTCAAGGGAATTTCTCAGAGTAGGCAAGAATTCATGCTATGAAAGAGTCACATTTTCTAAATAATGTCGAGGGAGGTTCAAGAAGAACTGACCTCCCAAAAGCCAAAAAAAGCCGTCGGCTTTGACGACCGACGGCTTTTCCATTCTCAAAACCTCGCTCACCTAACAACCACCATCTTCTTCACATCTTGAAACTGCCCTGCCTATAAGCAAGAGAAACAGAAATCCACTTATTGGCCTTTTGGCTTTTGTCATCTTAGCAGTCCCCTACTGTTACATTCTATCTAATCATAATCATTTTCTTCGTAGATGTCTGACTATTTGTTGCCAGTGAATAAAAATACATTCCACTAGCGACCTAGCGAATTTTGAAAAAGATAAAAAGTTCGTTATCGCACACTCTTTCTCTTGACAAATAAGCCTTAGGCGACTATCTTCCTTGGCAGTCGTTATTTCTGTGATTTACTACCTTGCTCCTTGGTATATCTGTATGCCCTTAGAGTAGCCACCTGTATGAAAAGCAATCAGGGCTTTCCATCGTGCTGAGGCATTAGGACTGAGACTAAACTCGGTTGCCATAGGTTCTAATTTGGGCTCAATGGCAGGAGAAGCTCCTGTGTAATAGGCAACAACTTGATGGATTGAATAATCCCATAAGTATTTGAATCCAAAAGTCACTGCACTTCCTGATGAAGGCCTATAGAGAACGAAGAAGGACGCAGTTTGATCTGGCGTGTATGATGTCCACCAAGTAAGTGATTTCAGATTGATTACACCAACACCATTAACATAGGCTTCGATGTCTTGAAGTTCAGCTGATTGCACAGTTGCAAGCATTGCCCCATCGTGAATATGGCTAGGAGTTTCATCATAAGTCCAAGAAGAAGAACCTGTGTTGGTATATCGATAATCAACCCACGCATATTCCTTAGAAGCTTCTAAAGTCACGGTGAATTCCTTTGTAACTTCCTTTCCGTTAGCTGTATCCACGCAAGTTACTTTGTAGATTCCCTTCTGGGAAGTGTTTTCTACAATCTGAACGCTGAAAGTTTTTGTCTGCCAATAAGCGGTCTGATCAACCATACCATCCGAGAAGATGCGAATGCCCAAGAAGTTACCTTGTCCACTTATTCCACCTGCATCGATAAAACCTTTTACACCTTGCACTGGGTCACGATTTACTTGAACCCACATTATTCCATTGTCTGCTCTCAAGTCTAAAGTTCCATCGCCAGTGAAGTCCTGTTCAGTCATAAGTTTTGGCTGAGGCGCGACAGTCACATTTACACTGCTGGTTGCCCTCGCCCCTTCGTCATCTTTAACTTCTACCGAGATTGTGTACTGTTGGGTGTCACTAACTGCTGGAGCAGTCCAAATTACTGATGTTCCCGATGTTGTGTTGAAAGAACCTCCTGTTGCGCTCCAAGTATAAGTAAGAGGGTCACCATCAGGATCAGTCGCAGATGCTGTTAAATTAACGGTTTCCCCACTTTTAACTGTTGTGGCTGATGCTGTAATTGTTGGAGTTGTAGGTGGATTATTCGGTTTTGTTGACTTCTTTGCACATCCCCACAAACCTATAAGCAGAAGCACCGCTGAGATGAAGAATAATTTCTTGAACATTTTAATTTCCTCCTTTTCCTGTGCCAATTTTTACTTTTCTATTTTTCTCAATTTGCAATTAGTTTCTTGCCTGCTATAGCAAATCAGTTATCTCCAGGCACAGGTATTTGGAAACAACCTTATGCTGTAGCAGACCGGCATCACCTCCTTTGCTAGTTTTGATAAATTTTAGCATACTCGTAGTAAAATGTCAAGAAAAAAATATATTTACTCGTAGTTATATTGTATTTACCTATAACTCCGAAATGATTTATACTAATACCAGAATTGGAGAAAAATATGAACTTAAAGAAATCATTAGGAGTTCAGATAAAGAGCTTACGAAAGGCTAAGGGTCTAACCCAAGAACAATTGGCGGAAAGATGTAATCTCAGTGTTCATCACATCAGTGGAATCGAGAGAGGGCTTCACGCTCCATCTCTAGCCACATTAGAAAATCTATCTAGAACCTTGGATGTGCCAATAAGAGAGTTTTTTGAATGTCCACCGAGAAAGAAGAAGACAGAGCGAGAGCGTGCAATTGAAATTCTTCTCAAATACCTTTTCAACATGAAACCTTCAACAGTGAAATTTCTCACAAACATCGCTAAAAAGTTGAAAAATACAGAATAGAAAACCAACTTTTTCCTTCCAACGAAAGTTTTTTCACTTTCTAACTATCCTGTTCATCTTTAAACTTACCCACCAGCGTCTACTTTTTCTAAGATGTATCTTCCCTGTCAAGCTTATATCACTTCCTTTTTCCTAATTTTCTTAAATTATAGCATAACTATAACTGATTGTCAAGAAAAAAATCACATTGTAGCAAAAAATATAACCAATAGTCCATACAAATTGCCTCCTATTTAGTGCTATACTTTTCAGAAAAGGAGGCGAAATGGATATTTTGACACAAATAGGAAAGCAGATAAGGACTATTAGAAAAGAAGCAAAAAAGACTCAGGCTGATTTAGCTGAAGCTACTGGCTTAAGTGATAACTATATTGCGTTATTAGAACGAGGCAAGAGATCTCCTTCTATTGAAACTTTAGATAAGATTGCTAAAGCATTAAATGTGCCTGTTGGAAAGCTTTTCATACATAGAAAAGAAAGAAAAGCCAAAGTTGGTCGCAAGAAGTTAACAGAAAGACTTCTTGAAATCTTCAAAAAGGAAACACCGGAGAAAATTTCCCTCTTGCTAGAGATAATCAATGCTTTGCAAAAATTTGAAATAGCAAAGAAAAGTAGATGACGTTCCAAACTCAAAGAATTTTATTTTAGGGACATGAGTAAAATAGGCTCAATAACTAAGTCATTTTCTCCCTCTAGACTGCCCAAAGGGCAAATACATTTTTGTTAGCACTTTGCTAAAATTCAGTTCTTTATAAGATAATCCTAAGCATTAGATGTAAGTCTCTCAAGAAGACAGAAAAATTCCTAATTCTATTTTAAGAATTCTGTAAAGGAGCCATCGTCAAACCGATGGCTCTTTCATTTTCCAATCAGAAGCCGTCTCGTCGATTTGAGCCGAAGCTTTGCCAAATTATACTAAATATATTAGGTTTTGTCAAGAAAAAAATATCAATATATTGAGTTTAATTTGCGAAACAAATTTGATAAAATGTCCTCAAAAGGAGGACAAAATGGAAAATATTTGTAAGAAAGTTGGGGAGAGAATTAGACTACTAAGAATCGGGCAAGGACTTACTCAAGAAGAGCTTGCTGAAAAAGCAGGCATGAATCCAAAATATATAGGTCAAATAGAACGAGGTGAAGTCAATACTACAGTAAATATGCTTACAAAGATTGCTTCCGGCATGAACCTAAACCTCGCTGATTTGCTTTCATTCCCAAAGACAAAGATGAGACTGGCTGAAAACAGTCTTGTTGGGAAGAGAATCATAAGATTACTCCAAGCCCTTAATGCAAAACAACTGAAATTTGTTGAAAAAACAATAAAAAACTTATTGCATTTATAATCGCCTTAAGAAATTAATCAGGAAGAAAAAATCATTGACTTTTCTTCATTTTAGAGATATACTTATGGTAAATGCCTAAAAAATATTTTCTCACACTATTTTATTCTCTCTTAATCCTCGTCGGTTTATTCTCTTCTAATCTCTGCTCTCAATCTATCCTCTCGCCTTCTGACTCAAATCAAATCCGTCTTGGTTCTTTCAATATAGAAAAATTAGGTAAAGCAAACCCATATCAAGCAAAGAATGCTGCTGAAATATTGAAAAACTATGATATTGTTGCTATTCAAGAGGTTATGAACACAGGAGCAACAAAAACAAATCCCATAGGCACAAAAGGAATTGAAGCTCTAAAGAACATAGTCAATTATCTCGGTGAGGACTGGGCTTTCATTGGATTTGTCTTTATCGCAATCCATAAAAGTGTTTTTAAGAAAAAGATAAAAAATGAGAAATAGATTTTGGGACAAATACAATAGAAGCATTCTAATTAGCAATTTGAAGAAGTTATTATCAAAGAAAATTACGATATATAAGGATATTACTGATATTCAGAAGCTGGCGCTTACCATCATGGTAGTTGAAAGTTATCATCGAAATCTCGTATGGAGAATTTGTGAATATATTTGTTTCCTTATGAATGTGCTGCTACTTAAGATGGGCCTGATTGATCTGCAAAATTTGTCAATAGGAAAATATCAACTAAAGTTAAATATAGTTTCTAAAAAGTTATTTAACATAATTGTATTTTAGGATATTCTTTTCTAACATATTTTCTGATAGATTGTTTTGTTTCGGATACAGATTGAAAGTTTGAATTTGCCAGCACTTGATTTTGGATTTCAGAGAATATTCGCTCAATGGGATTAAGCCAAGAAGCATTAGTGGGTAGCTCCACCAGAGTAATGGATTGATGGCTGACATATTCTTTGAGTAATTTAGAACGATGTGGTCTCCAGCAATCGAGAATAATATAGAGACGATATCCTTTATACCGTTTACGCAAGAACTCAAGTACCAATATGATTTCTTTAGCAGTTTTTTTCTTAAAGAAACGAACCCAAAGTTTCCCATTATGGAAGTCATATGCACCCAGAAGTTCAATCTTACCTTTAATAGATTGTTTTGCAGGGATTTTAGGAGCTTTTCTGCTCCAACTTCTACCGGCATATGCTTTGATAACAATAGTTCCTTTTTCATCAAAACAAATAACACGAGATTTTGGAGGACGGTAATCCAAAAGGCGCTCAATTCGTTTTTTTTATATTGAACTGCGGATCTCTTGATATCATCCACTTCTGGGCACTTTTTAAGGTTAGACCACCTTTTCGTAAACAAGTGCGTAAACTTTCTATGCAGATATAAGAAACTGTCTTTGATTTGATAAGATAATTTTTCAATTTTGGCAAAGTCCAATTTGTGAAATGCAATCCTATATCTTTTGGCTTGGAAGTAGCAATTCGCACAATTCTTTTGCAGGTTGCATGGTTGAACTTTATAGGGCGGCCAGAACGTGGTTCGTCTTCTAAACCAGAAACCCCAAAATCGTCGAAACGATTTAACCAGAAGTAAACAGTTTGACGAGAGAGTCCTGTCAGTCTGCATATTTCTGGAATTGGTACTTCCTGTGAAGACAATCGAATAATAAATGCTCTTAACGAAATTCCTGATGCTCCTTTGCGACATAAACGGTCTATCTCCTGTTTCTCTTTTACTGTCAATTTACGAACATAACGACTTGGTATATCAGCCATACTATTGTCACCTCCAGACAATAGTATAGCATAAATATTAAATTATGTCAAGAAATTTATTAGAAACTATAGTTAAACTTGATACTTACCTACTATAATTGGAACCATATTCTCATCAGAAAGAATATAAAGGTTTTCTCTCAACTGGGTTTTCGAGAAATAAAAGAAATCCTTAGATCAGCAAACAGTTTATATGACGCAGCTAAGATTTTAGAAAAGAGGTTCAACTTATCAGGTAAAATAGGTAAGTCTGATATTAGAAATATTTCAGTTGATTATCCCAGATATGCTTCATTTATGCAAGCGGAATACTATTACTATGCGATAAAAGAACTGTATGAATATGCTGTAACTCTCCCTTCCCCATATTAAAGCCTGTCTCGTCAAGGAAGAATTTACTTCCTTAAGGATTCTTTTAAAGTTTCTTAAAAACCATCTTTTCTAGCACAAACAGGAATAATCGAGAAGTGATATACTGAAATTCTATACAATTGGATATGGCAGTAGGACACCACAAGATTTTTTGAATCTCCTCAGGCAAAGGGGCATCAAAGCCACAGTGGATGTTCGCCTGCGACCAAATCTTCTGACAAAGGCATTGAGCATTTGTTAGCGGGTGGCAGCATTAATTATTTCTCAGTCGGGGAGTGAGGGAACCTATTTTGGGACTATGAGAACTGGTGTGAACGATATCAGCAACTTTTGGATAAAACTGGAGGCCTGTTGACTCAGCATTTGCAGGAGATACCAACACCTTTTTGTTTGATGTGTTGTGAAAAAATTTCTTGAGAATACAATAGATTATCTGAAGAGATATTTTCAGAGAGTAAATTCTGAAAATGGTTTTTCTCAAGACAAAAAATTATTTGGCTGGAAAATTGCTCAGAAAATCGAGGAGAGAATTGATACTGCTTTGTTCTGCAAATGCATTTGGCATAATTTAATTTATTTCAATTAGTAGGTCAATCCTGTCCCACTAACTCACAACCCGAAAGATATATAAACTACGTAAGATATTCAGTATCAAGGGCGAAGGAGAATTATAAAAAAGTAGCCTAGACTAAGCAGTTTTTTGCAAAAATAGAATCCACAGGAGTTCCGATATGGAGACGCATACAAATTTTCAAGGAAATCCCCCCGAGCTAAGCACCACAGCAACTTTTTACAAGGGTTTGCTCGAAGATAGTGGGAAGGTTATTATTGTTTATCGTGATGAGACAAGATATCTTCTTGTTACCGACAAATCCCCTTTTCATCCCTTAGATTATTTCTGGAAAGACCAGCCCGGGGACCGTGGTTTAATTAAGACAGAAGATGTAACGTTAAAAATTTCAGATACGGTGACATGGCCAATTCAGAAACAATCTCAAACATTAAGCTATTCCCCTAACCTCAACATTAAAAGAAGCGACCCCAATTACATTCTTTTGACCGCACATGTTATTGAAACAATAACAAAAGGAGGGGATATTTTCCCTCTCGAAGAAATATTTTCATTGGGCCTTATCGGAAAAAATGTCAGAATGGAAGTTGATAAGGAATATCGGGATTCCTTGAGCCGCCCTCACTCTGCATCTCATCTGATGTCTTTAGCGCTAAATAAGGTTTTAGACCCCCTTTGGAGAAAAGATTATTCAAGAGATTCTTTGGGCAATCGTAATTTTGATTCTGCAGCTATCTCTAGATCTACTATATCACCGAACGTTTCAACAGATACTTACAGACTCGGCGATTCCCTTCGTAAGAAAGGATTTTCCTCAGATGTCCTCCTAGCCAACATTGAGGAATACTCTAAAAAAATTGAAGAGACAATTGCTGAATGGTGTAAATTGAAAGACGTTGAGGTTATCATGAATGGAAAGGGTGATTTTCTCGGTTCTTATTGGACATGGAATACGATAGTTGATGGAAAGAATGTGAGCATCCCTTGCGGGGGTACGCATGTGGGAAGAATAGGTGAAATAGTACCCATTTCAATTGAAATGAAATATAACGCTGAGACAAAAGAAATGACAATAGTTACATCTATAAAACATTAAAGGCATACTTCTCACTACACAAACTCAGGAAGAATTGTTCTCATGACGAAAGGTAGAAATCTGTCGCGCGCTAAGATAGGATATAGGCAAGAAATCAATAGGAAAGCCTCGCAGCATACCAGAATTAAGAAATCTGTTCTATTTGAGGAAAGTCATAATGAAACATGGACGATTGAGAGACTTCAGGCACTATCTAACAGCATCGCCAACCCTTTGTATTACTCTTATCTTCATGTCTCAGAATACATTAAGATATATCTTGGGTTTGATGTAAACAGAAATATACATGCGCCTATTTCGTTTGATTCCCTGTCTAAATTTGAGTGTGTTGTTATTGCCCATCCAGCTTCCCTAGATGTGCACAAAGGTTGTGGTGGAGAACCGACATTCTCAAATGAGGAAATTCAAGCGTTCAGCAAATTTGTAAAAGATGGGGGTGGCCTCCTTGTAATAGGCGAGCATCACGTAAAGCATTGGAAATCAAATATTAATGAACTGCTTGTCCCCTTTAACATAAGTTTCCGTGATGATATTGTAGAAGCGAGATATGAATCTCCAGCAGGAATTGAAGCTTTAACACAGTTTGAAACTAGCAAACTTTCTTCTCATCCAATTTGCAGAGGAGTGAAAAGTGTCTCTTTTTATGCGGCTTGTTCGATAAGGTCTGATAAGTCCGCCCATGTTTTAGCAAAGGGGCCGAGAGGTGAAAGTTTGGCGGTAGCAAAAAGATATGGAAAAGGAAGAATCTGTGTAATTGGCGATTCGGATTTATTTGCATTACCTTATATTTTACAATATGGGAATTTTATATTTCTCTTAAATATTATCCAGTGGCTTACGGGCTCCGACGTGGTTAAACAGCACAGGATGAACAAAATCACGGAAAACAATAGATGTTATCCTACCGTTTTTTTGTCATATGCCCACGAGGATACAGAGGTTGTAGAAAAACTATACCATAGTTTGGTCCTCCACGGGTGTAAACCCTGGTTCGACAAGGTTTCAATATTCCCAGGCGAAAAGTTTGAACTTGCAATACTCAGAGGAATCAAAAATTGTGATTTTTTCATGCCTTGTATATCAAAACAGTCTTCGAACAAGCGAGGCTATCTACAAAAGGAGATACGAAACGCTTTGTCTATCGCCGAGTCACTCCTTGAGGAGGATATATATATTATTCCTGTGCGCTTCGAAGAGTGCCAAGTCCCAGAACAGCTTGCCAAATATCAATGGATAGATGTGTTCAAACCAGGCGGAATTGATAGGATTATGGATGCCATAAAGGAAGGACTGCTCAGAAGAGCAAACAAACAATTTTAGATGATGCAAAATAAAATAATGACAACTTGATTCGTAGCATATAGTGGATGGTTCAAAATGCCACACGAAGATAAAAAACAAATTTCGCTCTTTCTAAATAACAGATGCAACCTTGATTGTATCTATTGCTATGCTAAGGTATCTCATCAACAGAAACATAAAAAGATAAACGTCGATTTTGCAAAAGCAGGTATCAATAATTATTTTTCACAAGGGAACTATCAGATCCGTTTCTTCTCCACTGGGGAACCTACACTTGAATTTGACACAATCGTTGAATTGCATGATTTTGCTTATCAACTCGTTGGTGAGAAACTAGTAGCTGAAATTCAGACAAATGGCGTTATGACGGAGAAACGAGCCTTTTGGATTGGTAGATATATAAATAATATTTGGCTTTCTTGTGATGGTCCTCCAGATATTCAAGATACGTTGCGTCCAATGGTTTCCGGTAAACCAACATCAGCGATAATTGAGCGAAATGTGAAGATTATGGTGGAAGAAAAAAAATATATTTCCAAACCAGGCTTCGTCGGCGCTAGATCCACCATTTCAGGGAAGAACATATACCGTCAGCGTGAAGTCATTGATTATTTGGAATCTCTTGGTATCAAAATTACGCTCTGACCCCCGTTAAACTGGACTAAAATGGGGTTGAAATTGTTGAAGATTTTGCTTGACAAAAAGTCAAGCGATTGATAATTTCTTGTTCTTTTACCTCATACTGTTTGAGAGCTACCCTAGCTGGAGTTTG
>JBFLXN010000056.1:0-15085 GCA_040755715.1 Candidatus Edwardsiibacteriota bacterium | reverse complement strand
TCAATTCTATTTTTTCTTTCTTGGACAATTTTCTGACAAAAATGGGATGCATGGTTACCGTCACCTCCGGTAACCATTATAGCACTTTTTGTCACAAAATGCAAGTAATATTTAGTTAACAAAGCACCATAAGAACCGCTAAATTTCTTTCTAATCTTTCTCTCTTTTCTGTATATTCCCTCCTCTTCATTTCTTCTCTTTCAATCACTTCCTTTGGTGCTTTATTCAAGAAGGCCTGGTCAGTTAGTTTTCTGCTGATTGAATCAATCAACTTTGAAAGGTTTAAAACTTCTTTAGCCAGTCTTGCTTTTTCTTTTTCCACATCAAGCAAATCCGCCAGAGGAACAAAGATTTCACATTGCCCTATTACACTACTGGCAGATAATTTGGGTTTTTCTATCTTATCATTGATGATTAAATTCTTACTCCGAGTGAGATTCAGAATGATGGACAAATTTTCCAAAAGTAATGTTATTACCAGTGGCTCACTACATTTAACTTGTAGCTCTATCATTTGTGAGGGTGGCAGATTCATTTCACTCCTGATATTTCTGATAGCCATAACAATCTTTTGAATTGTCTCCATTTGGTTTTCTGAAAGAGTATCAAACCACTTCTTATCACTTTTGGGATAATTGGCAAGCATTATGCTCTCGCCCCGCACCTTTGGCAAGGTGCGGGGTAATTTTTGCCAGATTTCTTCAGTAATAAAGGGCATAAATGGATGGAGCAGACGCAGACTTCCTTCCAAAATCAAAAGAAGTATAGATTGCACCTGTTCTTTCTCCTCACCACCTAAACGAAGTTTTGCAATTTCTAAATACCAGTCACAAAAGTCATGCCAGAAAAAATCATAGAATCTTTGACTCGCTTCGTCAAAACTGAATTCCTCTAACACTTGATTTACCTCTTCAATAATTTTGTGATATCGACTTAAAATCCAGCGGTCGGGCAATTCTAAGGCAGAAGGCAGAAGGCAGAAGGCAGAAGGCAGAAAATGAAGATCAGAAAGATTCGTCAAGATAAATCTGGCAGCATTGTGGATTTTATTAGTAAAATTCCTGGCCATTTCCGCTTTCTGATAACCAAAGCGAATCTCCTGGGCTTTGCCAGCTTGGACCATCAGACCAAAACGAGTTGCATCTACTCCATATTGTTCAATCATCTCTAAAGGGTCTATCCCTGTACCTAAAGATTTAGACATCCTTTTTCCATCTTCATTTAATACGGTCGCATTAATATAGACAGAAGAAAAAGGAATATCTTGCATAAATTCTAAACCGGTTATAATCATTCTGGCTACCCAGAGGTGAATGATTCCGGAACCCGTAACCATTATTGAGGTTGGATAGAAATAGCGCAATTCTTCAGTTTCCTTTGGCCAGCCGAGGGTAGCAAAGGGCCAAAGTGCTGAGGAAAACCAAGTGTCAAGAATATCCTCATCCTGAACTAATTCTTTGGACCCACAGTAGGGGCATATTTGTGGTGCAATTTTTGATACTATCACTCCATTTTGCATTTTGCATTTTGGATTTTTCATTTTCTGGCAGTACCACACCGGTATCCTGTGTCCCCACCAGAGTTGGCGAGAGATACACCAATCACGAATGTTTTCCATCCAATCCAAATAAACCTTGGTGAATTGTTCAGGGACAAACTTTATCTTTCCTTCCTTAACCACGTGAATGGCCGGTACCGCTAATTCTTTCATCCGCATAAACCATTGTTCAGAGAGTAATGGCTCAACAGCAGTATGACAGCGCTCACAAAGACCCAAAACCAAGGGATAGTCTTCAATTTTCACCAGATAGTTTTTAGCCTTTAATTCACGCAATACTTCTTCTCTTGCCTGATATCTATCTAGGTTAGCAAACACTCCGGCTTCCTTTGTCATCTTTCCATCTTTTCCAATCACCACTATTTTGGGAAGTGAATGACGCCCTGCGATTTCAAAATCATTAATGTCATGAGCGGGAGTAACCTTGACCGCACCAGTGCCAAAATGAATATCAACTATCTCATCAGTAATGATTGGTATTCTTCTCTCCATAAGGGGGAGAACTAAAATTTTTCCAACAAACTTCTGATAACGTTCATCTTTCGGATGAACTGCTACTGCCGTATCTCCCAACATTGTTTCCGGTCTGGTAGTGGCTACCGTAATTGAGCCTGACCCATCTTCAAGAGGATAGGAAACATAATAGAGAAATTCTTTTCTTTCTTCTCTATCTACTTCTATATCTGAAATGGCTGTTTGACAACCGGGACACCAATTTGTTACCCGTTGACCTCGGTAGATATAACCTTTATTATAAAAACGCACAAATGTTTCAAGAACTGCATCTACATAATCTTCATCCATAGTAAAGCGTTCTTTAGACCAATCAAAAGAGAACCCCAATATTTTGAATTGATTTTTGATAGTTTCGCTACACTCGTTTTTCCACTGCCACACTCTTTCCAAAAATTTTTCTCTTCCTAACAAATGGCGGCTCAATCCTTCTTTAGCCAATTGCTCTTCAACAACCCTATGAACAGCAATGCTGGCGTGGTCCATCCCTGGCAAACAGAGTGTGGCATATCCCTGCATCCGTTTCCAGCGTGCCAGAACATCCTGAAGGGTGTAACAAAGGGCATGGCCAATATGCGACTCACCCGTAACATTCGGGGGGGGAATAGTAATACAAAATGGTTTCTTTTTAGAGGAGACCTCTCCGTAAAAATAACCGCTTTCTTCCCAAAACTTATACCATTTTTTTTCTACATCTTTGGGATTATAAGCTTTGGCTAATTCTTTCATTCTTTACCTCATACACATTGGTTGACATAGCATCATAGCAAAAAGCAGTCACACAGGCGATAGAGAAAACACTTAAATAAAGCATCACTCCCCATTGAACTAAGGCCAGAGGAATCTCAAAGATGGGGCCAACTAAAGGGATAAAACTAAATGGCAAACGCAACATTGCAAAAATAAAGCCAATCGCTAAGTTGACCACGAAAAGAAGCAAAATTAATCCTAGAGCTGGCCAGAAGTTTCTCTTTAGAAAAGAAATACCTTTCTTCAATGCTTCACCGGTTTTGAGATTTTCTAAGGGTAAAAGCGGCTTTGTATAAGTTATAAAAAGTGACAAAATCACCACCGTAATAAATAAAATTCCTAAGACCAAACCACCCAAAATTAAACTTATCACAATAGTGACGACTATCCCCGCTACTTTCCATAAATAAACAATCAAAAAAATAAGCGGAGCCAAGAGAATCACGGCTAAAAGAAACCAGCCAGTCACAAGAGCCCACAAGGTCGCCTCTAACCCAAGAAAACGCCAGAAGAAAGTTTTGCCCAAGTCAAAAAAACGATTCAACAAAAACGGTAAAGAATTTAGAAAAACTTCGCTTATTGTGCTATAGGTGCCTGCCTCTACAAAAATAGAAAGCAAAATAATCAAAAGCATCGCCACCAACAAAAGAATCCCTAACAGAAGAAAAAGTTGCCAATGAGCGAGCAAATATGAGAGAAACTCTGTAATAAACGCGATAAAAAAATTTGGGGCAAATGGGGAAAAATCTCCCGGCCATATTTTCTCCTTCAGTGTTCCGGTGAATATCAGAAAAATTAAAGGCAGGATGAAGAAGATAAAAAATATAATCATATTGGCTATTCCTAAAATGAATTGGATTAGAATTAGTGGCCAATTTTTGTTAGTGATCTTGAATCCTTGAGAAAAAATTTGACCAATTTCCATTTTTTCCTCTTCTTAATTTCCAAGGATAGGAATTTTAAAAATTCCTACCTGTCTGTGGCCCAAGATGCAAAGCCGCCGGTAATGGTTGGCTAACTTCTTTTTGTTCATATCACCTGCACCCCTTTTGATTTAACCTCATCACCGATAAAAGTGCCCTTACCTTTTGATGCAAACTCCTCTTTCGTATACCCGAGAGCTTCTATCGGTTCCATTATTCTCGCTTTGGCAAGTATGAGTCCGATAGTCTCCAATCGCTGTAATAGATTCATACCTTTAAAACTTTCAGAGATTATAGCTATATCAATATCGCTTTGCCTTCTTGTCTTGCCTGTTGCATAAGAGCCAAAAAGGATTAATCGGTAGACCTTGATTCCTTTTGCCTCAAGCACAGATTTGAATTCTTTTAGGGTTTCAGCGATTTTTTTATCCATTTAAAAGCCTCCTTGGTATTGTCTAGATAAATTTTTGCCGCTTTTTTGTCATAACTTTTTCTAAGCTCAGCAAAATCTTCAGGATAGCGTGTAGGAATACTTACATCGCTTAGTTTGCTTAAGAAAACGAATATTTCTTCAGGGGGTTCAAGGCCACTCAATTTCACAAGGTATCTCAAGTTATGCACCTTCGGCGGTGTCTTGCCGGTTATTTCTTCAGCCTTTGCCTTCAACATCTTCTCCAGAGCAAGATGACACATAAAAATAGTATAAATATATCTGCTTGTGTTAAACATATACCCGGCAGTCTCTAAATCGTATTGAGCCGATTCTAACCAGTTTTTAACTTCTTTTTTCATCTTTTCCGCCTTGGGGTATCTTTTCTCCAATTAGGGAGTCTCCACTATTTCTCAATAATTTCTACATTCTTGGGTGGATGAAAATAAAACTTGGAGTCGTTCAAACCACTATTTATCTTCGCCTTTTCAAAAAAATAAATAGACTCGTTTTCTTCTATATCTTTAATTTCAATCTTTTTGGGTAACCAGACATCTTTTTCCATAACCAGATTGATTTCCGCTACATATAAATTGCATCGTTTCGGTCTCATTAGCAAAATATAATATTTTTTATCCTCCATTTTTAAAATAGTTTCGTAATTTTCTAGAGAAAGTTCATCAGGCCAAGAAGTATTCTTTGTGAGATTCAACATTTGCTTAATTACTTGTTTCTGTTTGGGAAGATAAATCCACAATGTATTTCCGTCAGAAACAATAAGTTGTTCCTCAGGGAAATTAATCTCCAGACGCAGTCTGTCTGGCTTTTTAAAAAAAATCCTGCCACTAAATTTCTGGCAAATACCGCTTTCTTTCTGGCACTTAGTGCAGGCAAAACGAGTACTGAAGTCTTCAATTCCTTTTAAGTGTTCAATAGCTCTGGTAGCTATTTCTTCAGAGGTCAGACAAATGCCCCGACTACAAAAAAGTCCCACATAAAATAACAAGATAAGAAACCACACCTTTGGTCGCCGAGCAAAGATATAGAGAAGTGTAAAAAAGAATAGTATAATTATTACTAGGGAGATTAGGAAAAATTTATTAAATGCTTCTGATTTAGCCACCAGGTAAAAATCTTGTCCCGTTCCTTTAAATTTCCAAAAAGCTATGTCCCGTTCTATCTTAGAGGCATTACTGCTAATTATTTCCCCAGGCAGAGATAATTTAAAAACAAAATTTGGGGAGCCATCTGTAGAATCTGCCTCTGGTTGGTCTCTTTCTTTTCCTATCAGTGGTACTTCTTTCTTATTAAACCCCGCACCAGATTGGTGTGGGGTAAATATTTCTTTTGTTTTTATTTTTTCTTCGTAGAGATAGGTTATCTTTAAGAAGCCAGCTTTACTAAGTTTAATTGAATCATTCAAATTACAGAGTGCCTGGACATTTTTGAAATTGCCTTCAGCGTCAAGATGGTGCGTTCCTTCCTTTTCCCATTTCTTTTTCTTCCATTCCTTTTTATCTCCTAAAAACTGAGAGTCAAGGTCAATGCCAAAAATTTTACCACCTCCATGCGCCTTACCAAGCAGGTCTTCTGTTTGGGTAGAAATCTCAACTTTGCGGTAACAGGAACCGTTGAATTTTATTTTTGTTTCCATTTTGACTTCAAAACAACCGGTGGCAAAAAAACAGGAGAATAAAAAAATAAACGAATTTTTTATTTTCCCTCGCGTCTCTTTGAGAAATGCACTCTTCATTAGTTTTTACTCTCCTCTTCTCCATTGGTATCAGGCTGTTTTGGCAGATACTCTGAAGAACCGACCAGTACTTCTCTGGCTTTACTGCCGTCAAACGGGCCGACGATGCCAGCATCTTCTAATTGGTCAATCAACCGGGCGGCGCGAGCGTAACCAATACCTAATCTTCGCTGAAGAAGTGAGACAGAGCCCTGTTGATGGCGAATGACTAATCTTTTAGCCTCCTCAAAGAGTTCGTCTCTCTCACCAATTCGTTGTGCCTCCTCTGACGGAGCCACAACCTTCAGAGCATAATCTTTCTCCTTTTTTATTTCCGTGATTGACTCCTCGGTTACCCCATACCATTTCTTGATGAAATTCACAACTTTTTCTGTTTCTTCTGTAGAAATAAAAGCGCCGTGAACCCGTATTGTTTCTGCTTTACCAGGTGGTAAGAATAACATATCTCCACGCCCCAAAAGTTTTTCTGCCCCATTCGCATCTAAAATAGTGCGAGAATCTGTCTTAGAGGCTACTTGAAAAGCAATCCTCGCCGGAAAGTTTGCTTTAATCAGTCCGGTAATTACATCCACCGATGGTCGTTGAGTAGCTAAGATAAGATGAATACCGACTGCGCGAGACATCTGAGCCAGTTTAGTAATATGGGCTTCAATTTCATTGGCTTCACGAGAAAGCATAATATCAGCTAATTCATCAATCACAATCACTAAATAGGAAAGTTTAGTCTCGTTCTTAGCATTATAATCTTCAATATTTCGTGAGCCAGCTTGAGCCAAAAGTTTGTAGCGATTTTCCATTTCCATTACGGCCATACGAAAAACTTTGACCACTTCCAACGGGTCAACTACAATTCCTTCAATTTTTTTAATTTCTTCTGAGGCTTCGGCGGCTTCTATTCCCAAGGAATATTCAAACTGTAAATGCGGGATGCCCCGGTAGATAGATAGTTCAATGCGTTTTGGGTCAACCATAATAAAGTGCAATTTTTCTGGAGTAGATTTAAAAAGAAGACTATTAATCAAAGTATTCAAACAAACACTCTTTCCTGAACCAGTGGCACCAGCAATAAGAAGATGTGGCATTTCAGTCAAGTCGGCATAAAATGGTTCGCCGGAAATATCTTTACCAATGGCTAACGGAAGTCCCTCTTTCCATTCCTGGAATGTCTCTGTCTCAAGAATCTCCCGCAAAAGAACTGAAGAGCGATGCTGATTAGGAATTTCAATACCAACAGCCCCTTTGCCTGGGATTGGAGCGACAATGCGAATTCGCAAGGCGCGCATCCCCAAGGCCAAATCGTCAGATAAATTACTTACCTGACTGACTTTGATTCCGGGAGCAGGTTCAAATTCATAACGGGTAATAACTGGACCAGGCGAACGACCGACGACTTTTCCTTCAACACCAAATTCTTTGAGTTTGGCTGATAAAATTGCAGATTTGTCCTCTTCCTCTACTAATTTTTCTCTATGTGGCTCATGCAGAAGTGAAAGAAACTCTTCACTATAATTTTCGTCAAGTATAGGTGGAATAGAAATTTCTACTATTTTCTTCTCCTCTCTTGATAAGACTCCGACCGTTTCTTCTATAGCTTTTGCTGATTTAATAAGTTCTTTCTTATCTTTTATTCCTTTTTTTCTTTCTTTAATTTTAGGAGTTCGTTTTAAGAGGTTAAAAATTGACTGAAAGTTAATTTCTGTAGTCAAAAGTAAGGTAACTAAAAGCAGAGTAAAAGTGAAGATATAGACGCCACCTGAACCAAAATATTTTGTCACCAGATTCCCGAGAGAATTACCGAGCAAGCCTGCAAATCCATAATTTAGAACAGTTGTTAAAATTTTAAGATGACTGAAGAATAAAAAACTAAAAAGGCAGAATGTAAGAAGGACACCGAGAAAAAGAAATGAATTTAACCAAAGTCTTATTGTTGGTTGATTCCCGAAACGATTCCATCCCAAAATCAAAAATAAAAATGGAACAAGATATCCAATTAGACCAAAGAAAGAGAGCAACCATTCAGAGATTATTTTACCAATAAATCCACCTAAATTCGCTTGTGGATAGGTAAAAACACTCAAGCTCAGCAACAAGCCAAAAAAGAAGAGTAGAATGCCAAGAATTTCGTTCTGGCGTTGTGAAGAAAGATGTGAAAAGAGGCTCATAATGACTTAAATATTTTATCAAATGTAAGAGCAAGGTGTCAAGAAAAATCCTTCAAACCACTGAATACACTGAATACACAGAAAAATAAGATCTTCTTTATCTTTGGATTAAAAAACTCTTCAGTGATTTCAGTGTCCTCAGTGGTTTATACTTTCCTAGGCCATCAAGGAAAATCACCTTAGGGCAGTGGAAACTGTTTTCTTGACAAAACTGAGAAAATATGCTAAAATATTTACTCCGAAATGTAGAATTTGAGAATAAGGCGAATGGTAGCGAATACCCCAAATATTATTCGCTAAATTTGGTATCGTTCGTTTAATTCCATATCAACAAATCCAGCACTTATACATAGGTGCTGGATAAATGAGAGGAACGAATGCAGGTAAGTAATAGAAAGATAGGACTTCGATTTATCAGAGTCCGAGCAAAGCGCCGGGTAGGACGGACGTCCACGCTTATCCGAGCAGAACAAGGGGAAAAAACACTTTTGATTATTAAGCCTGACGCTGTCATGCGAAACCTGATAGGAGAAATTCTCCATCGGGTTGAAGTCAGCCAATTCAAAATCAAAGCGATGAAAATGGTATTTCTAAATGAAGAAGACGCTAGAAAATTCTATGCGGTGCATCAGAAAAAACCATTTTATGAACCTTTAGTTCGCTATATGAGTTCTGGGCCTTCGTTGGTAGCTCTTTTAGAAAGAGAAAATGCGGTGAATGCCTTGCGCGAGTTGGTAGGAAAAACCAATCCAAAAGAGGCCTCTTTGGGCACCATTCGCCGTGACTATGGCTTAGACAAAAGGCGAAACAGCGTTCACGCTTCAGATTCGCCCCAAACCGCCACCCAAGAAATTGCTTTCTTCTTTGATAAGTCTGATTACGCAGATTCTTAAAAGAGATTAGACAGATAAAAACTAAAGAATAGCTCTTTATTTTCTCCGTGTAATCAATATTGCGAGTTCAAATGAGAAATAAAATAACAGGTGAAAAAGCACTATTGTCTATTAACCTTGAAAAACTTGAGGACGGCGAGCATCCCCTAGTCTTCTCTCTGCCACCTGCCTTTTTTGATTTGCCAACAGATGAAGTAACTTATCCTGATGAAATTAGAGGCAGGCTTCGGTTGACAAAAACTGGTGATAATCTTTCTCTCCTAGGTAAAGTTGAATTTACCACAGAAATGGAATGCAGCCGCTGTTTAAATAGATACCAGAGAGAACTTGTGGGAGAAGTAGATATTCTCTATCAAAAAACTCCTCCGCATATCAAATACGCTAAAAGTATGAGTAAACATACAAGAAAAGTTGAGTTAACTACAGAGGAACTGAAAGTAGTAGAGTATTCTTCTACAAATTTGAACCTATCTCCACAAGTGCGTGAGGCTATTATTTTAGCCTTACCGCTAAAATCACTCTGTAAAGAAGATTGTCAGGGATTGTGCCCAAAATGCGGAAAAAACCTTAATGAAGGAATGTGCAATTGTAGCGACAACACCCTGCTGAGACGATGATACGCTGATATGTATAGCCAAGATCGTCAATGGGTTAGGGTTACGAGGCTCGTATCGTTAAGAGTCAAAAGTTTTGAGGGTTAAAATGACGAAAGACGTAACCCATAAACGAAACGAGCCTCCTAACCATAACCTTTTTACCGTTTTCCTTTTCAGACAAAACGGGCTTCGTAACCGTAGCCGTAATCCATTTTTACACAGACTAACGAAAAACAAAAGTTATATTTCCAATGAAGGAAGCTCTATCTTACGAAAAGAAAGAAAATAATAAGGTCAGGTGTCTTCTCTGCCCTCACTATTGTTTGATTTCCGAAGGCAAAACAGGAATCTGTCGTGGCAGAAAAAATTTAGAGGGAAGACTCTTTGCCATCAATTACGGTCAATGCACTTCCTTAGCCATTGACCCCATTGAAAAAAAACCACTCTATCATTTTCATCCCGGCTCAGAAATCCTCTCCACCGGCCCAAACGGCTGCAATCTTGCTTGCCCTTTTTGTCAAAACTGGGAGATTTCGCAGACAGAAGTAACTACTGAATTTATTTCCCCAGAAAATCTCGTTGATTTAGCTAAACGCTATCATTCCATCGGCATTGCTTATACCTATAGTGAACCACTTATCTGGTATGAATATCTTCTTGATGTGGGGAAAATTGCCAAAGAGAACGAACTATTAAATGTTCTGGTTACTAATGGAATGATAAATGAACAGCCACTTCGCCAACTCCTACCTCTGGTTGATGCAATGAACATTGACCTCAAATCAATCAGAGAATCTTTCTATCAGAAAATCTGCAAAGGTGACTTCAAAACAGTCTCACGTACCATTGAGATTTGCAAGAAAGCCTGTCACATTGAACTCACCAATCTCATAATTCCTACGCTCAATGACTCTGAAAAAGATTTGGAAGATTTAGTTGACTGGGCAGCTAATTTAGGTGTGGAGACGCCAGTTCATTTCTCGCGCTATTTCCCTCATTACAAGATGTCAATTCCTGCCACTCCTGTTCAAACGCTAAAGAAGGCTTATGAAATAGCTAAGGCGAAATTACGGTATGTCTATGTGGGAAATGTTTGGTTAGAAGACACGGCGGATACTTATTGTTACAACTGTGGAGCACTATTAGTCAGCCGGAGTGGGTATTATACCAATGTGGTTGGAATAACTGACGGCAAGTGCACTAAATGTGAGGTGAAGGCAGAAATGGTTTTATAAATTTAGTCGTATTTTCATTTCTTTTTCAATATCTCTCCCATCTTCTTCATTGCACAGTATTCTCCGCACATTGTGCAAGTCTCTTCAAATTTTGTTCGTCCTGACTCTTTTAATTCTCTGGCTTTATCAGAATCAATGGCCAATTTTATCTGCTGGTCCCACTTTAGCGCTTTTCGTGCCCTGGACATAGCCAAATCCCAATCGCTAGCTCCTTTTATCCCTTTAGCAATATCGGCGGCATGAGCGGCAATGCGAAGAACAATGACGCCTTCACGCACATCCTCTACGGTAGGTAAACGCAAATGTTCTGAGGGAGTCACATAGCAAAGAAAGTCTGCTCCCGCCCAAGCCGCTAAGGCCCCACCAATCGCTGCCGCAATATGGTCATAGCCGCATGCCACATCAGTTACTAACGGACCCAAGACATAGAAAGGAGCTTCCTTACAGAGTTCTTTTTCCAGTTTCACATTGAGCATTACTTGGTCTAAAGGAATATGACCCGGTCCCTCCACCATTGCCTGCACTCCTGCTTCTCTGGCTCTATCAACCAATTCACCTAAAATGAGCAATTCTTGAATCTGGGCTCGGTCAGTCGCATCAGCCAGACAACCTGGCCGAAGTCCATCCCCGAGACTGAGGGTAAGATTATATTCTTTGGCAATCTTCAGTAAAGTGTCATACTCTTCAAAGAGTGGATTTTCTTTTTTATGATAAAGCATCCATTCAATTAAGAATGCCCCCCCCCGACTAACAACATCTGTGATTCTTCCCTGATTTCTTAGCCGTTCCACGGTTTCTAAAGTAACTCCACAATGAACTGTAATAAAATCCACTCCATCTTTAGCCTGCCTCTCAATCACTTCAAAGATACTGTCTTCAGTCATCTTCACCATCATTTTCTTCTTTTTCACTGCTTCAATTGCCGCTTGATAGATAGGCACTGTGCCTATTGGAACGGTTGATTTTTCCAAAATCGCCTGCCGGATTTCATCAAGATTCCCACCGGTAGAAAGGTCCATTACGGTGTCAGCCCCAGCGTCAATGGCCACAGATAGTTTCTCTAATTCTAATTGTAGGTCTGCTTGGTCTTGAGAAGTGCCGATATTAGCATTGACCTTAGTTCGCAATCCTTTTCCAATCCCTACTGGTAGGTTTTTGCGTCTTTTATTTTGGGGGATAACCACGGTACCAGACTCTAACCCTTCTTTGAGAAAACGAACGGTTACATTTTCATCTTTGGCAATTTCTTGCAAAATATCTTCAGCCCGCACCTTTTTGAAGGTGTGAGATTCATCTAATTCCATTATTTTTCTCCTCTTTAATGGAGCAGTGTCAAATTTGACCACGAAGATATGAAATGATGATATGTTGACACGCTGATACAGAAAACATTTTTACTTATCAACATATCACCGTATCACCATGTTGTCCCATTACCCTAGCAGCATTATTTCCTAGCAGAGCCTTCACAGAGTCTTCTCCTTACCCATTGAGCTCTTTCCGTATCTCGTTCTTGAGGTTGCATTTCTCGGTTCAATATTTTTTGCAAATGCGCTGGCTGGCTAAAAATAAGAAGTTCATTCAAAGTTTGTATATCCGGCGATTTCAAAATTTCCATTGTCACACCTAAACGCATAGCAGAAGATAAATTAATTACTTCTTCTGAAGTCAAGACCCTGGCATTTTCCAAAATACCCTTGGCTCTCCAGATTTTATCTTCGGTTTCTGCTTTAGCCTCTTTGAGAAGCAATTCTCGGGCATTTATTTCCTGTAAAATAATTTGCCGGGTAACTTTATCTACCATTTCAATCAATTCTTCTTCACTCCGTCCTAGAGTAGTTTGATTAGAAATCTGAAAGAAATTACCTTTAACTTCAGTGCCTTCACCGTATAATCCTCTAACCGCCAGACCAATTTGAAAAATACTTTTAAGAACTTTGTCAATTTCTTTGGTCAAAACTAAGGCGGGAAGATGAATCAAAATTGAGGCTCTTAAACCTGTGCCAGTATTAGTGGGACAAGCGGTAAGATAACCCCATTCCTGGTGGAAGGCATAAGGTAAAAGAGGTTGCAACTCATCGTCCAATTTGGAGAGTAACTGAAAAGTCTCTACCAATTGCAACCCCGACGACATTGCTTGAAGTCGCAGATGGTCCTCTTCGTTAATCATCATCCCCAGTATTTCTTGTTCGCCAACGAACAAACCACATTTTCTTTTTTCTTCCACTAACTCTGTGGAGATGAGATGTCTTTCTAAGAGAAACTGTCTATCAAGGTGAGGAAGTCGGTTCACTTCAAAAAAGATAGCGTCTTTTAAATAGAGTGAACGGCAAACGGTGGTTTGGACTAAATTGATAATTTCTTCTCTACTCTTATCAGAACAATAGAGCGGAAAAGAAAAACCTTCAAGATTACGAGCCGCTCTCACCCGGCTGGATAAGACAATTCCGGAAGAAGACCCTCTCGCCGTCAGCCAATTGCTTGAATAACTTAAAAGCTGTTCCACCTTAGCCATTATTTTTCGTTCCCCCTTGTTTAATTTTGTCTCTTAGTTCGGCCGCTCTTTCAAATTCTTCCTTTTCAATTGCTTTTGTCAATTCTTTTTTTAATTTTTCTAACTCTAAGTCTTGAGCCGGTACCGCGCTAATTGGAGCTATTACTGGTCTTTTACCAGTATGACGAGTGTTCCCATGAATTTTACGCAATAATGATTTCAGTTGCTTTTGAAAGGTATTATAACATTTAGGACAACCCAATCGTCCTGTCTTCTTAAATTCAAAGTAAGAGGCACCACAGCCTGGGCAAGTAGTTCCTTTCTCTACTGGTTCATTAAGAGCTAATTCTTCAATCACTCCGCTCAGGAGTGCACCCAAAGAAGAAAACGGTTCACTTAAAGAAGGAGACTGAACTCCCTTTTTTTCAGCACATTTAACACAGAGATGAAATTCACTAATCTTGCCATTGACTAATTCTGTCAAATGGACGGTCGCCTCTTCTTCCCCACAAAATTCACAAAGCATTCCTACTGACCTCAATAGATTTACCATTCTGAAGTTTAATAACTCTATCAGCTTTTGAAGCTAGCTCCCAATTATGTGTAGCAATAATGAAAGATGTTTGCTTCTTTCGGCTCAAAGAAATCATCAATTCTTGCAATCCCTCAGCACTTTGCCGATCAAGATTCCCCGTAGGTTCATCAGCCAGAACTAATTGAGGACTATTTATCAACGCCCGGGCTAAAGCCACCCTTTGTTTTTCACCACCTGAAAGTTCACTCGGTTTATGTCCCACCCTCTCACCTATCTCTACTTCCTCTAAAAGAAAACCAGCCTTTTCCCTGACTGTCTGTTTGTCAGTTCCATTGATAAGGGCAGGCATCATCACATTCTCTAAAGCAGTAAATTCGGGAAGGAGGTAATGAAACTGAAAAACGAATCCCATTGTCTTATTTCTCAGAATGGCCAATTTTTTGTCCGGGTAGGAAAATAAATCAATTAATCCTAACCAGACTTTACCTTTGTTTGGTCTATCAAGCGTACCTAAAATATGAAGTAAAGTACTCTTTCCTACTCCTGAAGCACCAACTACCACCAGAATTTCCCCCTTCTTCAAAACGAAGTCAATCCCTTTTAAAACATGAATTGTCTCTGCTTTTGTAAAATAGCTCTTATACAGGTCAATCACTCTTAAAAGTAAATCATTCTCTTCTGCCCTCATGTTGAAATAATACCAAACAAACAAAGCCTTCGTCAAGAAAAATCTTGCCTTCGGCGAAACACAGATTAGCACAGATTAAAAGGAGACAAGATAAGCACTCGCTTACGCTCGTGCTAAAATGCTCGCCTTAGGCATGATAAAAATCAAAATTGTGGAATTTATTCTTAAGAAAAATATTTTTGTTCCTTAATTTTGATATTTAATTATTTAATTTTTGATTTTTGAATTTCCTAGGCGCCAAAATAATCACAGATTATATTTAAACCATTTGTGTTTTTATCTGCGATCATCTGTTGTTTTTAAATCTTGCGATTATCTGTGCTTATATAATTTCCTATGCAATCAAGAAAAATCTGCTTTCGGCAGAGACCCAGAAGAATAATCCCCGTTGAAGAAAGGGGAAGTAAGATTAGCCATATTTCTCCCTTTTAGACTTCTGCAAAATGAGAAATATAAGTAAAGATTAGGGATGAAGAGAAGAAAAAGAGAGAGATTGGGGAGATAAGAGAAGAGATTTAAGGAGCTTTATGGATGAAGATAGGCTGTTTATTTAAA
>JBFLXN010000055.1:0-15171 GCA_040755715.1 Candidatus Edwardsiibacteriota bacterium | reverse complement strand
CATTACAGAGACTTCTTCGCTACTATGGGCTCATCCGACTTCTCCGTATTCATCGGAGTAGATTTCCCTTTTCAGGTTATACTACTTCCCACCTCAACCTATCAAGGAAATACGGAGACCTCCCTCATTTATCCTAATCGGCTTCCCGAAGGAATTGACAGGTCGCCCGCCCGTCTTTAGCCACCTTTGGTTCACTTTCGTTTCAGGCTGGGAGTTTGTCTTGTTCCCTCCAGATTTCGCCTCACGGCGAACACCCTGAACTTGACTACAGAGCCTCCCTAAGTCAAAGAGTCTGACCCGACTTTAACGGGCAAGCCAGTTAGGCTGTGAGGTGCTCAATCCCGCTATATTTATCAATTGTATCTTGTGTTAAAGTCTCTCTGGGAACATAATAATGATGCCAATAGTATATGGTTGTCTCGGACCAACAGGGACTTGCATCAAATGTTCCATAAAGGAGTGGACCGGGATAGTTTTCTGCTTCAACCCGGGTTATCTTCTTCTCACAACTACAACTGCCTATAGAAACAGAACAAGCGAAAAAATAATAACCCTTCCCATACTTCGTCTCCAGAAATGAAAGAAAGATTCACTTTTCATTTTCAAATTGATAACAAACAGAAAGCGAGAATATCCTCTCAATCTTTCTTTCTGAATAGGTATCTTGAAAAGTGCGATGTAACTTTTTTAAGCCGGCGTACTGAAAAGCGCCCTCTAAATTTACCCTTTTGTATTTGTAACTAAATCCGCTGGACCAAATGTACGGCCCTTCATTTTCCCCATAACTTGCAAAACCAAAGTGCAGTGCTATCTTTTTCTGCTTTGTAGGGAATATTTCAGTCCCAAGCCGGTATGTTGGTCTGGTGATTGAAATCGGTAGATTGATTCTTGATGAATCAGATAAATTGAAGTAATCAGCAGGATATCCTTCTAAGTGCCATTTTTCTTCAGACGGAGACAAAAACGCTCCTGCAACACTAAAAAGATTGAATAAGCTAATCTGTAGCCCTACCTCAGCGCTGATACTTCCTCCACTCCGAATATTTCCTTGATGAAAGACAGGCACTCCATAAAAAAGAGTCCCATTATCATCCTCAAAACCCATTGAATTAGTTTCTATCTCTCCTTTTCCCCAACCGTTAATTCTAAAATTCAATCCGAGCGAACCAGCAAAGTCTTTTCCTCTCTTTGGAGTAACTAATGTCCCTAAGGCAAAACTATATCCTGTGCCCGTAAAGGTCGTTCTGTTCCACTCTTCTCCTATCCAGCCATTGGAAAAGATATACCTATATACTTTAGCTAATGAACTGCCACGCGATAAAAATTGAAGACGATGGAAAGACAAGCCAAGATAAAAAGGAAAAATCCAGTGAGTTGCTAAACTTAAAGTAGTATATTCTATTCGTTTTTCAGAACGCAGCTGGACTCTTTGGTTATGCCACTGAATTTCACCTGCATTCCAGATTTCCTCAACAGGAATATAGTGTCCGATGGCAAAGGCAAAAGAACAAATGGGCATCACTGCAATCACCGAGGGAATAGACGTCCTTCTCCCTCGATAATGCCGATTAGTAATGTCCATCGTAGTCCAGTTATTATGCCACATCATCGCATCTATTAGCACCATCGGATTTTTTGTCTTACCCAATCCTGCTGGATTCCAATAAATTGCCCAAGGGTCATCGGCTACAGATACAAAACTACCCCCTATTCCTAAGGCTTTAGCCCCTCTACCTTGTTCTCTCCAGTCCAGTCCTATTAGTTCTCCGTTACTGGTACTACCTAATAGCACTAGGATTACCACCATTATCGCATTTTTGTGCATATAAATCTCTTTTTACCATCCAATTGTTCCTGAAACAAAGGTTGAAACGAAAATCGTTCTCACCAAGTCATCGTTAGTTACGCCCCCACTCAAACCAAAGTTAAACTTGTCTCGCTTAACCGCTATCCCAAAATACACCATACTCTTCGGTGTTTCCTTTGCACTACTATAAGTAAAAAATGATTCTCTAGATGTTTCATTTATCTTCCACAAGGACATAAACTGCAATTCTATATTTTTTATTAGTAGATATTCCACACCCACTCCAGTGCGAAAGACATCTTCTCCATTACCCCACCTAATATAATCAAAGATAGTTTTCATCTTAGCGTTTGTTATTCCTCTATATTCCATAATGCCTGTGCCATCATATTGAGGAGTCTTTGGTTTTGAAACAGCCTCCCAGTCGCTATTTGGTTTTGAAACAGCCTCCCAGTCGCTAAAAGTCTTTACATTTATTTCTGCCCCAAGCTCGGCTGTCAACTTAGGAGAAATCTGTTTTTGCACTCGCCAATCAAGTCCAATATTTGTCCAACAATGCGGAACCCAAAAACCCACAGCATCACTCCACCGATTCCGATAATAAACAAGCGAAACTTCGGTATTCAGAGTGGGGGTGACAGCAACGAAGTTCCTAAACGCTAGCCGAGTCCTGTCATAATATTCCCCTTTAGGGGGGGAGAGCTTGCCTATAAATCTTTTCTGGTCCACATTCAAGCGCCTCCAAGACAATTGACAAGCAATTTTTCGTCCCTTTATTGGCAAAGTAGCCCAAAAAGCGGAAGGAAGAATATAAGTACAAGTGGAATGCTTCCCAAAGAGTTCATCGTACTTGGAGGTTTCCTTTACAGTATCAAAAAAATAGCTTCCCTCCAAGAAGACATAGAAAGTGTACGGAGACTTGACTTCTGGAACAAAAATTTCTGAATTCCAAAGAGATTCATCTGGAAGACTAAAGGCGAATAGTTCAGCGTTCAGATAAAGAGATAAAATAGCAATTGAAAGAGTTAATTTATGTGACATGAAGATAGCTTCTTTTTTTATCTTGACCCGCTAGAAAAATCCGCTAGTAAAAAAGACAAAGATGATGGACAAATATGCAAAATGGTTGGGTCTGTCTGCCCCGGTGCTTTGCTTCATGAGACAACGACCGGGGAAGTCAAGCAAGTAGGATTTTCCTTGACTTTCTCTTTTTATTCTATGTATAATTATAACTACAAAATCTGATATTGTCAAGTGTTTTTTTTTTTTTACGAAGGGGATGGCAATGGATAGGCGAGAGTATCTCAGAAAATATAGAGAACTACACAAAGAAGAAATCAGAAAATATCAGAGAGAATATCAGAAAACCTATAGAAAGGATAATCGAAAGATTAAATGGCAGTGTGCAGAGTGGAGAAAGAAACATCCCCACTATTTTGAGGAGTGGAAATTGAAACATCCCTTGTATTTTCAAATCTGGCGACTGAGTCATCCGGGATATTTTACAGAATACATGAGAAGCTACAGGTCTATCTTAAGATAAGCCTTGCTCTGCTTCCTAGCGTAATGGACGGGTCGGCATATGATTAGGCAGATTTTTTCCGCCAGCCTGCCTCGTCCTGACCGTTGGGCAAGCATCAGAGCTAACGGACAGGTTTTGCCCTGCTTCTTGCCTGCCCCTGTGCTTCGCATCCTGAGACAACGGCCGGGGAGACAACGGCCGGGGAGGCGGATCCGCCGTTAGTGTGGCGGAAATCCGTGTCCCGCCGTGGCGGGATTCAAATTCAGATGCTTCAAGTAATGTTCACAACTGAAATTGAACTTCTAGGATTGATTCTGGTCACACTCTTGGGGGCGGTTCCGCTACAACCCCAAAATTCATCCCCGGATTCTCTTGTCATCGCCATCGCCGCCGTGGGCGACATTATGATGGGTTCAACCTTCCCTTCGCCAATTCTACCCCCCAATGATGGCGGAGAACTCTTTAGTGCAGTCAAATCTGAACTGAGTGGCAGTGATATCGCCCTGGGGAACTTGGAGGGGCCACTGTGCAACGGGGGTCAAACTTGCAAGAAGGTGGGGAATCGTCATAACTATGCCTTCCGGAGCCCAACCCATTATGTTAAAAATCTGGTGGATGCTGGCTTTGATGTGCTCAATTTAGCCAATAACCATATTAGAGATTTTGGGGAGAGGGGCATCCAGTCGACGAGACAGGCTTTAGATAGTGCTGGCATTAAATACACAGGACTCATTGGTGACATTGTTTATTTGACTGTTAAGGGGAAAAAGGTCTCAGTCATCGGCTTCTCTCCTCATAGCAGGACTTACAGCCTTTTAGATATTCCCAAAGCCCAAAGGATAGTGGCTGATTTGAAAACAAGAAATAATATTGTTATTGTCACATTCCATGGTGGCAGTGAAGGAACCAGGGCTTTACATACCAAGGACAGATTTGAGAAATTATTCGGAGAGCCCAGAGGGAATGTAGTAAGATTCTCTCATTCCGTAATTGATTCCGGTGCCGATTTAGTCTTGGGGCACGGTCCTCATGTGCCAAGGGCGCTGGAGGTTTATAAAGAGCGGTTAATCGCCTATAGCCTGGGGAACTTCTGCACCTACGGCCGGATTGGTTTAGCCGGGGAGCGTGGTCTTTCACTGATTCTAAAGGTAAATTTAGATAGCGCTGGCAGGTTTTTGGATGGAAGGATTATTCCAACCTACCAGAAACATCCAGGTGTGCCGATGCCCGACTCTGCGTGTCGCAGTATCAAATTGATTAAAAACCTCTCCCAAGTGGATTTCCCTTTAACAGGGCCGGATATAAGCGAAGACGGTCTCATTAAACCAAAGCAAAGGACAGTCCGATAGAGAGGAAAAGTATGAAAATCAACCTCACCATTATTATCTCTGTTCTAATTGCTGTTGGCTTGGTGGCTTTGAGTTTTACATTATTTCAAGTTTACCAAGAGCGACAGAGATTGCAAATGGACTTGGAACGAAGGTCGGTACTTTTAGTAGAGAGCCTTCAGGAAGGAATTCTGGCTCAAATAGAAAAAGGCAAAATTAGTAGACTTCAGCAAACAATAGAAAAACTCGGCCGCCATCAGCGATTGATAGGAGCAGCAGTCTATAATGCTACAGACAGTTTATTGGCAGGCAATCTTGAACTTAAGCCTTATTTAGATATAGCAGGGTCAGTCGCCAGCATGGCGATGGATGCAGACAGCGCTTTAGGAATAACTTCCCAAAAGGATTTGAAGAAAATTTATCTTTATGCTGGACCCTTACGACAGGAAGGTTCAGTAGTAGGAGCGATAGTCCTTGTCCACGATACTGGATATATTGATAAAATATTATCAAACATCTGGAAAACCAATTTCATCCGCTGGTTCGTCCAAGCTTTAGTGGTAGCCTTGGTGACTTTAGCAGTCATTCGCTGGAGCATTTTCAATCCCCTGAACAAAATGGTAGATTGGATGAAATCTGTTAGAATAGGATATCAGGATAGACATATTTTGAAAAAACCACCTGGGGGACTTTTTGCTCCATTACATAAAGAAGTAAATCAGTTGACTCAAGCTATCACCGAAGCCAGAGCAGTGGCTGAAGAAGAAGCCAGGTTAAGGGCGACCGCTGAAGCCATCTGGACTCCTGAACGCCTTAAAGAGGAAGTAAAGAATCTTCTGGGTAGACAATCTTTGATAGCAGTTTCTAACCGGGAACCCTACATGCATATCTGCAAGGGTAAAAGCATTGAGTGCATTGTGCCGGCAAGTGGTTTAGTCACTGCTATGGAACCCATATTGAAAGCCTGTGGAGGTACTTGGATAGCCTCAGGCAGTGGCGACGCTGATAGGGAAGCGGTCAACGAATACGATAAAGTAATGGTCCCTCCAGAAGAACCCAAATATACATTAAGGAGAATCTGGCTCTCTAAGGAGGAAGAGGACGGATTCTATTACGGTTTTGCCAATGAAGGATTATGGCCGTTGTGTCATATAGCTCACACCAGACCATTATTCCGGAAAGCAGATTGGGAATACTACCAGGCGGTTAATAAAAAATATGCCCAAGCAGTGATAGAAGAAATCAAAAATGAAGACCAGCCAGTGGTACTTGTTCAGGATTATCATTTTGCTTTACTTTCTAAATTGATAAAAGAACAAAGGCCAGATGCCAGAGTAGGAATATTCTGGCATATACCCTGGCCAAATCCTGAATCTTTCGGCATCTGTCCTTGGCAAAAGGAACTGCTCACTGGAATGTTAGGAGCAGACATTGTTGGTTTTCACACTCAATATCACTGCAACAATTTTTTGGAAACGATAGATAGGTTTCTGGAATCACAAATCATCTGGGAAAATTTTTCAGTTAAAATGTCCGGACACACCACTTTGGTCAGACCTTTCCCCATCAGCATTGCTTTCACTCTTAAAGACCTTGAGAATGAAGACCGCTATATGTTTCCACCGGCAGAGTTATTAAAGGAGTATGGTTTAAGTGCTCAATACATTGGTGTGGGTGTAGATAGAATTGATTATACAAAAGGCATCATTGAGAGATTTTTAGCGGTGGAACGATTTTTAGAAAAATATCCTTCATATCAGGGCAAGTTTACCTTTGTTGAACTTGGTGCACCCAGCCGGACACTAATTAAGCGATATTTCGATTTAGTGAATGAAGTAGAAAGCGAAGCTAATAGAATAAACCGACATTTTAAATCCAAAGATTGGAAACCAATATTGATGTTAAAAAAACATCACAGTCATGCGGAGATAATGCCGTTTTATGTGGCAGCTCAACTCTGCCTGGTTACTTCACTCCACGACGGGATGAACTTGGTAGCAAAAGAATTTGTGGCTTCCCGCCATAATAATGACGGAGTGTTAATATTGAGTAGATTTACTGGTGCGGCCCAGGAGCTACGGGATGCCTTGATTATTAATCCTTATGATATTGAACAGTCAGCAGAAGCCATAAAATATGCTCTTGAAATGCCGCTTGAAGAACAGCAGCCACGGATGAAGCAAATGCGACAATTTCTGGTAAGTCATAACATCTATTTGTGGGCGGCAAATATTATCCGGGAGTTAGCCTCAATATAACCCGACCCCTTAGAAGATACATCCTGGTCAGTGCTTTGTTAAATTTTGGCTCAAAATCTGCCTGAAAGCCTTCTGGCACAATAATATAAGCCTATGAGGCACTTTTCTTGTGCTTTTGAGGAGGCCCTGAAGCCCCGATTTATCGGGGCTTGGGCTGTCTTTCTTCCCCCGACTTGTCGGGGGACAAGAGAAGAACAAGCCCAGAAGGCTTAAACGCTTGTCAGTGTTGATTTTCCTTCACTCCGTTCAGGATAAATCGTGCCAATTTTAGACAAAATTTTAACAAAGTCGTGCTGGTGCATTGTCGCATTAATTTTTGACAGGATGAGGCCTTTATTTTTAGGAAATAAGTTGTTTTTTAATAGCCCCGACCTTTAGGTCGGGGCTACTCATATTTCGACATTAGGTCTTTTTTTCTTGACACCCTGATTGTCAAATATTTATGCGACAGACCACTAGTTATGCTTTCCCTGAGATATCCCGGACAAAGAGAAATTTATTTATGATTCTGTTAATGTTAGATTACGATGGAACGCTGGTGCCGATAAAACTACGGCCGGAATTAGCAAAGATACCAGTCAGGGTAAAATCTCTACTGGAGAGACTGGCTCGAAATCCCCATCTTAGACTGGCTATCATCAGCGGTAGGACGCTTAAGGATGTCATTAGGCTCGTGAATATCAAAGGCATCTATTATGTTGGCTGCCACGGCTTGGAGATGGTAGGACCGGGTTTGAGGTTTATACATCCACAAGCCAAAAGGGCAATGCCAATATTAAAGATTTTACATCGTGAGTTGACCCAGGCACTATCCACGATAAAAGGGGTTTTATTGGAAAACAAAGTTTTAACCATTGCGGTTCATTACAGAGATGTTAGTGTCAAATATATAGCGGGAATTCGGAAAATCATCAAGAAATTGGAAAGCGATTATCGGAAAAAGCTAGTTTGTCTAAGAGGTCGGAAGGTTTATGAGTTTATACCTCGGATTAAATGGAATAAGGGAAAGGCAGTCAAGTTTTTACTGAAAAAGTTAAGCAATGAAAAACCACTTCCGATATATATTGGCGATGATACTACTGATGAGGATGCATTCAAGATTTTAAAAGGCAAGGGACTAACCATATTGGTGGAAGGTAGGGGCGACCTGGCAGGTCGCCTCTACCCTGAAAATACCGCGGCCAGCTTCAGGATGAAATCAGTGAAACAAGTTTATAATTTTCTTCAATCCCTCTTATGAGTAAGATATTTAATCACGGAAGCACGGCATTAAGGAAACACAGAATTTTGGAGGAGACATCGCCCTCACCCCCTCCGCAACGGAGGGGGATACTTGTCCGCCGTGTTTGTGACGGAAAGGGGGCGGTCCGTGTTTCCGTGGTAATTCGTCAAATTCCTCTGCTTCTAACCGTGCTTTCTCTTCTTAGTTCTTTATCAAGAGGAGAAGAGCCATTATCGCCGACTCTTTCTTTGATTGCCACTATACCGACTGGAATTTGGCCAAAAGGCGTGGGCATTACACCAGACGGGACTAAGGCTTATGTTACTAACTTCTACGAAGGGAGTCTCACTATCATTGATACCGCTACTAAAACTGTTCTCAAAACAATAAAAATTAAAGGTGCGCCGGTTGAAGTAGCATTCAGGAAAGACAGGCCCGAAGTTTGGGTTTCAGACTTTTCGCATCATAGAGTTTTGATTTTTGACACAACTAATGATTCACTTATTGGACAGGTAAAGGTTGAACTGAATCCGAAAGTTCTCTGTTTCACTCCTGACGGGAAGAAATTATTGGTGTCAAACTGGAGTTCTCACAGTGTTTCTATCATTGACACAGATTCAGGGAAAGTTTGCAAAACTATCGGAGTGGAAGTAAATCCCCGAGGTATTGATATTACTCCTGATGGTAGATATGCATACATCGCCAATTTCAGCCCTCGTTCCAATAGTGTCTCAGTAATTGACCTAAAGAAAGAGGAGGTAATTGCTACCATAAAAGGATTTCGTAATCGCCCGAGGCATATCAAGATTTCGCCCGATGGAAAATATGCCTATGTTTCTCTCTTTAGCAGTGGCAAAATCTTCGTGATGGATACAGCGACTAATCAAATAGTTAAAAGGATTGACCTTGGGGGTTCACCCCGCACCTTTCCTAAAACACCGTCTGGGCAATCTGGAGGAAAGGTGCGGGGCAAGCCTAAATCTATGGTCTTCTCTCCGGATGGAAAATATCTCTATATCGCTAATTTCGGGGCTAATAGGTTGGATATATTGGAGGTGAACACAGATAGTATTATTTGTTCTATCCCGGCAGGCAAAAATCCTTGTGGGATTGATGTCACCCCTGATGGGAAATATGTTTATCTCACTAATTGGTCAGATAATAATGTGATGGTTTTTGAGGTAAACCCCGCACCCCGATAAAATCGGGGTGCGAGGGTAAAAGGGGAGTAAAAGGTGTAGTTAATTTTTCCTTTTCCTTGGTGGCTATGGATATGAAAAAGGCTTTGAAGAAAATTTGCTTCCCAAATGTTTTCGGCACACCCTCCTTTTCATCTCTCCCCAATTCTTTCTGCATCCTGACCGCCCTATTCCTTCAGAAAAATCTATCTTGTTACAACTTTATCACCCACCAGAATTGTCTTCTCTGTCTTTTTTGTAAGCGTGCCGAGACTCATCTTCTCTTCTACTCTATCTAAAACAAGTTCCCCGAGTTCCTCTATTTTACTGCCTATAATTTCCCCTGAAACCGGATGTTTAATTGCCTCGCCTTTTCTATAAACAATACATTTCATCCCATTGCGAATGCCTTTCTCAGTGCCGATATCCAAATAATATCCGTCTGGTTGAACTAAAATCACTTGTCCTTCCACTAAAGGCACATCATTACAAAGTTGAATTGCTACATTATTTATCAATGTCTTCAGATTCTCATAAGGTTCTGCTCCTTTCATATAGGCGTCTTTTGCTACTAAGACCGTGCTACTTTCAACATCAATCAAGCGGGCCTCAATACCTATTGACATTTCTGTTTGAACAATTGTTCCGATGACTACTACATCAACCCCAAAAATTTTTCCCACCTTAGTAGCAGTGGTTATATCCAAAGCTCCAGTTTGTCCCAATGCCTGTTCTTTTATCACCTTCTCCAATTGGGCCCGCTCAATAAGAACAAATCGTTTCAGTTCATAAAGTACAGTAATCATTTTTTCAAGTGCTATTTCTTCCAGGTCTTTGGTTTTGCCTTTATTCTCAAAAGGTAACACCGCAGCTGAAAGACGAGAACCAACTTGAACTATCTTTGAAGGATCGTAAAGAAGCAAATTCTGAGTCTCCTGCTTATACGCTTCTAAATCCTTGGATGGTTCAGTTCCTTTTAACTTCTCCAATTTAGATAGATATTCCTTAGCCCGATCAGATGGCTGAAAGCCCATAGAAAGCCTCAGTTCTTTTTCGGCAATCTGATAGTCCCTGAGATTGTAATAGCAAATGCCCATCTCCCGATGTGGAAAATAGCCACTAAAATAGACCACATCTCCTAAATATAAGGCTTCCAATTTGTCTTTGAATTCTAAATAAGTAGCTTTCTTAAAGCATTCAATCGCTTTCTCGTATTCTTTCCTTTCTACGTATTTTAAACCATCTTCATAGGGTTTATAATAGTCCTTCTGTCCTTGGGCACTCTGGATGTACCATACAAAACCTCCAAAGACTATAATTAGTTGTATAAATATACTTTTGTATCTTTTGTTCTTCATGTTCTCCCCCTTTCAAATAATTTTTGGAACCACGGATTTGGCGGATTTCCGCCATAGGCGGATCTGCCTCTCCGGCGGAAAACGGATTCAAAAATATTAAAATCTGTGAAAATTCCTGCCCCGCACCTATCCTCCACGATGCCAAGCACCGATTTAGGATAGGTGCGGGGTGAATGTAATCTGTGGTTCCATATCTTGTTCCCCTTTCAGAAATCTTTTTCTAATCCCAATTGTTGCCATCTCTTATTATTTTCTTCTTTAGCCAGTTCTTTTGCTCTTGAGATATTCCCTTTATAGAAACGGAGAAGCCAAGAACTAAGAAAGACAAAATTCAGATAGTCTCTCTTACAAAGAGCCTTGTAAGAGAAATAGGTTAAACCTCCGTTAATAAGAAAAGAAAGAACTCCTTCTCTTGAATGACCTGTAATTACTTGTCCACTACCGGGGAGAAGAGTAGAAATAAGTCCTATCTTTTTCTCATCGTAATATTTATATTTTCTATCTAAATATAATGAGCCGGTAGTATATTTGCCTTCTATAAAGTAAGAAATAGCTACGATCTTCCTTGCAGAAGCAGTATTTACTCTTTCTAAAACTAAACGTGCCTCCGAAGGCCTTCCTGATTTAACTAAAAACCAAGCTATTTTCTCCCTTCGGTCCAAAGGAACTGTATCTTCTTTGGCCACTTGAATTGCCAAGCTGAGATATTCTAAGGCTTGATCATATTTGCCGCTTTTGGCATAGCAAAGACTTATATTCTGGAAAATCTGTTCTGAATCCCCTAGGCCACAAAAGAGAAGTCTTTTATATTCAGTAATTGCCCTAAAGTAATCCCCTTCCTTATAGAGAGAATCCGCAAAACTGCTTATCATTGTAATAGCAGCAATGCCAATTATTCCAACCATTTCATTAATCCCAATCTTGCTTCAATCTTTCCGATGAAATCTTTCGCCTTTTTCTCATTATACAGTTTTACTGAAAGAACAGAACCGTAGATATCTCCGAGATAAAAAAACAGTCCTATTGAACCAAAAACTACCGCAGGCACTTTTTCCCCTTGCCGGTAATATTTGTAAGCAGAAAGTCCAGAACTGACCGTCAATAAGAAAGAAGAAACGCCATCTCCGCTACGCCCCGCATAAACTCGTCCCAATCCAGGGACTAGGCTAGAAAGAAAAGCCGCCAGAATAGGCTTTTTAGAGTGAAGATTATCTATATGACCTAAAAATTTCTTTGCCTTGGAGAAATCTTTCTCTTTGAGATATGTCCAGCCCCTCAAAGTATCATTTCCGTTCCAAAAGCTTCTAGCATTCTCGTAGTTCTTCATAAGAAAGTGCACCTTACCAAGTTCAAAAAGATATTTCTTCTCTTCCTTTCTTTGTATTCTCATCAATATATCTAAGGCATTTTCAGGTTTCCCCATTTTTTCATAAAGAGATGAAATTTTATAAAGTATTTTATCGCTTTGCAAGGTATCTTTGGAAAAATAAAGAAATCTCTTATACTCAGATACGGCTCTATAATAATCTCCCTCTGATTCTAAACTTTCTGCAAACTGTAAGATGAGTATAGGGTCGGTGCTGTATTTAATTTCCTCTGAAGGACTAATCGCCATGAGTCCTATGAATATAAAGATTTTCATCATTGTTTTTTCCCCAAATAACATTTTGTTCCGGAGGGTCATAAAGCTTTAGTCCCCTATATTGAATTTCTTTGAGGGAGTAAAACTTATTTAGATAATGCCAAGAAAAAAAATTACATCTTTCCAATCTATCAAATGTCATAAAGAAACCTTGTAGACCATATTTTTTTATACACTCCTGGCTAAAGTGAGAACAGGATGGTGTGAAATTGCAGACATCCCCTTGTGGTGCAGAAAAGATAAATTGGTATGCTTTGATAGAAGCAAGGGGAAGAAAAAGAAGAGGTCTAAATTGTTGAATAGGGCTTTTTTCCGGACTCGCTCTTTCACATTTAGGCTGTGGCTCCCATGGCATATCAAAATTTTGAATTACAATAAACAAACCTAAAAGAATTCCCTTTACCATACAACCTCTTTTACCGGGATTCCGTTTGGAATAGAAAAATGCGAAATGCTATCTGGGATTTCAATATCAAAACGAATGTCCTGATAGGTGAAATGTTCTATGAGTGTATCAGCAGGAGGACATTGAATTGAATATGTTTCTGTAGGAATACAAAAACTATTATGCTGGAGGTGTTTGGTGTACAATATTTTACTAAATTGATTTTGTTGCACTCCATCTATTTCAATGGAAACCATTCTATTTTTCAGTCTTCCAATAATAATAGCTTTGATTACGCTTTTGCCTTTAGGAACCCAATATGAATAAAGCGTGTCAGCCATCTTTTGTTTCTTGACAAATAGATATCCCAATTTGGAGAAATCTATTTTGTCATTGAATGTCCAGGTTGAACTTACTGAAGATGAAACCATCGGATTGAGACTTTTAATCTTGAATGCTTTTTTCTCCTTTGGATAAAATAGAATTAATGTGTCCCCATTAAAAGTAAAGATTTGTTCCAGCGGGTTATAAACGTGGAATAAAAGTTGGCTCGGCGGAGCGTAATAGAATTTCCCAGAAACTATTTCTGAAATCTTCTTTCCTTGTTTTGTTTCCTTTATAAAATTCCCTGAAATGGGACTCAAAAGTTGGCTTAAACTGATTAGCAAGACTAAAGAGGACAATTCTTTCTCCTTATTCTTAAGGGGAATAGGCAAGATTTTTTCACTTGCCTATTCCCCATTCCAATGTCAATTACTCAGTGGAAGCAGCAGCAATAAGAATCGCATACGCCGCCACACTTAGACCAGTGCCTAAAAGACATCCATAAAGAGCATTGTTTTGCTTAATGCTCTTTGCTTTATGCCTGTAGCAATCGGTGTAGGCAGCAATATACTCAGGAGACTTACCTAACAACATTGTTGCCTTAGGGGAAGGTTCACTCACCATTGCTACGACAAGAACTACTGCTCCAAACAAACATCCTAGTGCAAACCAAGTTGTTCCATTTACATCCCTCTGAGCGTCGCTTTCTGCTTGCATACAAGCAGTCGTTGCCTCTTGGGCTAGTAGTTCAAACGGCATCGCTAACATAAGAAAAGCACAGAGGACAGCGATAATCTTATTTCTTGCATAGAACATCTTTCTTCTCACCTCCTTTCAAAACAAAAGTTAAGTTGTTTAATTGTTCAAACGCTTGTGGCAAAAGGGTTCCAAGGGGAAGATTTTTTACATGCTCCCCACAGAAAAACTTATCTTCAAAGAGCATTTTTCTATAAGTTAATATTATTTACCGAATTTTTGATTTTCTATTGCTGTTTTAATTTCATCTCTATCCTGAATTATGCTCATTTTTATGTGTTCCATTGCCTTCTTAACAGCGACAATTATTCCTCCCGCAGTGGTCATCCTAAAACCAGAGCCTGAACCAGCGTACCTTTTGATGGCCACATTATTGCAAGAAATGGTAAGTGAGATAGTGCAACTACATCGCCCTGTGAGAAGATTGTTAGAGATACTCTGTACCATAGCTTCAACCAGAACATCGGCATCTGAGAGGACCATATTGGGGAAAATATTTAATCTTATATCGTCCTCAATCGATTTTTTTATATCATTTTCTAAATCGCTGTATGCTAATCCTACGAATGGTACCTCTGAGTTGATCCATACACTCATCTTAGTTTTGTACTGAAATGGCTCTGGAATCTGTATTCGGGATGTATACTTTACAGAGCAACCTGCTAAAAATAATATCAAACAGCAGGCTGTGATCTTCCTCTTATCCATTTTCGTTATTCCTCCCGAAAGCGAGCTACCTCATTTCCTTGAGGATCTACAATCCTCTCATTCCATTGAAATATCCTACACCTACTTTCGATGAGCTGGGACTGAGTAGCCTACTCAACTATACCGCCACATCCTAAGCCCCACCCATACCTGACGGTTAGCCCACGAGAAACTTTTCCTTTCTGATATTCTTGAGCAAATAAGCAGGATGCTCCTATTACCGTTAGCGTAGATATGGATTTTTCTTCTACTAAAATCTGCTCTCGTTATTTACTGCATTTGTATCGCTGGAACCGTCTCCGGAACTCTTTTTATAGACTGAAACGGAGAGATATAATTGATATTCTCTTGTCCCGCTAAGGGGTTTCCCTTTAATCTCGAGTGATGGGGAAGAGCCTAAACACAAGGCGTTATAGTAGGCCGTCAGGTGATAGGAGCCGGGTTGCACACCTTTCGCAGTGGTACTTCCGGAACCATAGTAAGAGGTTATTGATTGCCTTCATCCTGACTTATTCAAAAATACCACAAGATAAATATACTTGTCAAGATAAATATACGGGGCTTCACCGATTTCGGTGCAAATTCTGAGTTATTTTTGGTCATTTAGAAATATAGAATTGGTCGTAATGGTCTCTTGACGAAGGTTTGATTAATTATGGTAGGCTTCCTCTAAAGAGGAGGTA
>JBFLXN010000054.1:0-15602 GCA_040755715.1 Candidatus Edwardsiibacteriota bacterium | reverse complement strand
TAACCTCCTCGGAAATTTTTTGACATTTAAATTATATCATAATTTCCGAGGATACTCAAGAAATAATCAGACTGGAAATCACTATTTTTTGTTGGAATAAATAATTTTTCACCAGTAACTACATATCAATGAGATGAAAAATGCAACAGGCCATCTCAAAATGTCCTTAATAGTAATGAAAACTGCAAGTGCAACCAAGAACATAAAAATCAGATACAGATGACGTGTAAATAGTATGATTCCCTCTGTACTTCCGACCAGAACATAATAAAGCTTTATAAAAGGGAAAGTAAGAAAAGACGCTGTTTGCAATACATTTACCTCATCAATAAAAGGCCTGCCACCTAAAACAAAATGATAAGGCATAGCCACATAGAATGCTTCGTCGGTGAAATCTACCCCGTAATAAAGACGCCTATAAGTAACCAGCATGACTACTAAAGAGATGATAATAGAAAACCCTACAAAACTAAAAATGCGATCCAAAGTAGATTTGGTTTTATCGCTCATATTATGGACTCTAACTCGCTTGTGTCAAGATAAACCACGCTATGCTCCTGACCGTTGGCTCTGCATCTTGGAACAACGGACAGGTCGGCCGTCATTGCAGCGATTGAAAGAACAATTACGGTGATAAATCTTCAGGCTAGATAATCAGTGTAATCATCTTCAAAATCGCCGTAATCAATAAAATTATTTGAGTCCCGAAGTGGTAAGACATTTTTGATGTCTTAAAGTCTTAAATTTTTCTGTGCTGGCTTAGTTACCAAGAAGTTCTCAAATACTCCAGCAAAAAAGCAGTAGAGAGCGAGATTACGAACCCTAAAAACATAGCGAGGCAGATATTTAGAAGAATCCTCGGTTGTATCCGCACTACAACACCTACGGATGGATTAATTATTTCACTCATCGTAGAAGATAACGGAGATGAATTTTTGATATGAACCTCTCGTAATTGTTTATCAAATTCCAAATATATCGCGATATTTTCCTTTTCTAATAGTAAACTAAGTAACGTATTATTCGTAGGGATTTTTTTTCTTCCTTTTTCAATTTCAGAAATTCTTTGTTTAAGTTCTTCTTCCATCTTCAGATATTCTTTAATCATCTGATTGAAAATTATTCTATGCCTTTCAAGCAAAGCCTCCCTCACTTTATCAGCGATTTCGGCGGTTGTAGAAGAAATATGACTCCTCACTCTAATAACCAGAATCGGAGAACTCTTTTCTTTAAATTTGACCTTGGCACTAATATTTTTTTCTGAAATATTCTTGCCATTTAATATCCGATTCATCTCTGCTATAAAGTTTTCGCTCTCTATGAATTCGCTCAACAGATACTCATTGTCTATAGGCTCTTCCCATACTTTCCCGATTTTGAATAAAAAAGTAGTTTCGTATGTTGGTGGCAAAAGTAAACTGACAATACCAGCAAAAAGTCCGGCAGAAACTGTAATCGCTATGATAAACATTTTATATCTCCAAATAACTTGAAGATAATCCTTAAGTTCAATTTCTTTTTCTTCCATTTTTAAGTTTCCTCCTTCTGTTTTTCAAATAGTTCCTCTTCAATTAGTTCACATATTATATGGCCAATAACCGTATGCCCCTCTTGAATTCTAGTAACTTCATTAGCAGGCACACAAAGGGCAAAATCACAAATCTCTGAGAGCCTACCTCCTCCGCCACCGGTAAAGCCCACGGTAACAAGTTTCTTCTCCTTGGCTTTCTCAATTGCAGTGATAATATTCAATGAATTGCCACTCGTGCTGAGAGCAATTAACAAATCACCGGGATACCCCAGAGCCTCTATTTGTCTTGAGAAAACTGTCTCAAAACTATGGTCATTCCCCTCAGCCGTAATAATTGAACTGTCAGTAGTTAAAGCAATAGCAGGCAAGGCCTGCCGTTCAAATTTTGATAATCTCACTACCAGTTCTCCAGCAATATGTTGAGCTTCCGCTGCGCTTCCTCCATTGCCACAAAGAAGAATCTTTCTTCCTCTCTGTAATGCTTGAATTATCGCCTCGGTAATTTCTACAATTTTGTGAGCACTTTCTTCGGCTAATCTCTCTTTGACTTTGGCACTTTCTAAAAGCTGCTTTTCAACTTCCAATAATAAGTTCATTTTCCTTTCTCCAAATAGTCTTTTAAGGCTTCCTCCCAAGGTCGTAAAAGGTTTCCGGAAAATTTTTCCCAACAGAAATTTCTCAAAACCGAAAAGGCTGGCCGCCTGGTAGGAGAAGGATATTCTGCGGAAGAAACTGGAACAATTTTTACTCCTTGAATTTCTACAAATTCCATAATTTTTTTAGCAAATTCATACCAACTGCAATTACCGGAATTTGAAATGTGATAAATCCCATAAAGTTTGCTTTCTATCAATTGACTGATAGCAATGGCTAAATCTTTTGTATAAGTTGGAGAACCCCTTTGGTCATTAACTACAGAAATTTTTGCTCCTTTCTTAGCTTTTCGGAGAATAGTATCAACAAAATTCTTTCCGTGCTTTCCGAAGAGCCACGAAGTCCTGACAATAAAGAACTGAGAAAGAAAATGTTTAATATAATTTTCCCCGGCTAATTTTGAGTGGCCGTAATGGTTGAGTGGATTTGGCTCATCCCATTCATAATAGGCTTCCTTTTTCTCGCCATCAAAGACAAAATCAGTGCTAATATAAAGCATAGGGATTTGACATTGCTGACAACCCAAGGCGACTTGACGCGTTCCTAAAGCATTAACTAAATAGGCTTTCTCTGGATTCCTTTCACACCCATTAACATCAGTATAGGCAGCGAGATGCAAGACAATGTTTGGTGAAAAACTCACAATTCTATCAGGTGTATCTGAATGAGTGATGTCAAAATCATCAATGTCAATTCCAATTACCGCATGCTCTAAGGTAAGCAGCGAACAGAGGTCAGTTCCCAACATTCCTTTTGCGCCAGTAACCAAGATGCGCATATCCCTCAACCTTACATTATGAAAAACTCTTTACTTGTAACCATGAAGACACGAAAATTTATCCACCGACGGTGGAGAAAAACAAATTCCTTTCATTATAATGATATTTTCGTGTCTCCGTGGTAATATTTATCGTAAATTCTACTCAGCCCTTTGCGGCTTTCAGCCAATTGGGTTTTTTTCTTCTCTTTTCTGCTACTAAATTATTTACCTCTAAGAGTGAGTCCACCGAAGAACCTGCATCACCCCACCATCCTTTTAAAATCTCGTATGTCATCAATCTTTGCTTTATATAGGCATTATTAACATCAGTAATTTCCAATTCGCCCCTCTTGGATGGTTTTAAACTCTTGACTACTTTAAAGACATTAGTATCATACATATAAACACCAATGACAGCGTAATTACTTTTTGGTTTCTTTGGTTTCTCTATAATCTTCATCACTCTATCGCCTTTAAATTCAGCCACGCCATATTCACGGGGTTTTTTTACTTCTTTCAGAAGTATTTTAGCCCCCCGAATCTGTCGTTCAAATTTTCTCACTGCAAAAGTAATATTATCTTCTAGGATATTATCTCCCAGCATTACTACAATTTTTTCGTCTTCCGCAAAATGTTCAGCCAAAGCCAAAGCATGAGCAATCCCGCCCTCTTTGCTTTGATAAGTATAATTGAGGTGTTTGAGACCGAACTCACTTCCATTGCCTAAAAGGCGCAGAAAATCTCCTGCGTTATTCCCACCGGTGACAATCAAAATGTCTTTGATTCCGGCTTCTACTAATGTTTCAATCGGATAGTAAATCATCGGACGGTCGTAAATGGGCAAAAGGTGTTTATTAGTAATTTTGGTCAACGGATAAAGCCTACTGCCCAATCCACCGGCTAAAATGACTCCTTTCATTTTTTCCCCTTCCTTTAGTGTATGATTATGCCGACCCCAATAAAATCTGGGCGATTACAGTGACTGAAACAATAATTAAAATAGAGATTAGAGCGATAAACCTCGTGTTTAATTCATCTAAGGCGGACTGTCATCATATTTTTTATCGTTGTCATCGTTTATCCAGCACCTTCTTGAAGGTGCTGGATTTATTTGTGAATCGCCTTAGCAAACTCAGAAAAATCTTTAAAACTACTTGCCTTTTCCAAAATATTCCCTATAACCACAAAATTGGCACCAGCGACTACTTTTTCTTGTGCCTCCTTCGGAGTTTTTATCCCTCCCCCAACAATCAGTGGAATAGAGGTATAATCTTTAACTGCCTTGATAATTTTAGTAGAGACTGATTCTTTTGCTCCACTTCCGGCTTCAAGATAAACAAACTTTAACCCCAAATATTGTGCTGCTAAAGCATGAGCCTTCACAATTTCAGGTTTATCCTGTGGAATTGGTTTAGTCTGACTCATAAATTCTACTGAAGTGAGTTTCCCTGAATCAAGTAGAATATAGCCTACGGGAATAGGCTCAATATTGAACTGTTTAATTTTAGGAGCGGCCTTTACATGTTCACCGATAAGAAAATCAGGGTTCCGACCACTGACTAAAGAAAGAAAGAAAACAGCATCAACGAGTGGAGTAATTTGATTAGCGTCGCCGGGAAAAAGAATAAGCGGAATTTTTATCTTCCTTTTAATTTCCTTTAATATTTTTGTCTCTAAAAAGTTTCCCAACAAAAGACTGGTGCCTAATAAAATTCCATCAGCACCACTTTCTGAAGCCGAAATAGCCTGCCTCAAAAGAGCGTCTCCACTTAGACGGTCAGGGTCCAATAGAACTAAAAAGCCTGCTTTTTTTCTTTTAATTACTGAAAGCAAATAAGTATAAACACTCTTCATCGGTTAAACTCTTCAGTCTGCTTTATGGCGCCAATTGGACAAACGACCGCACAATAATCACAGCTATTGCATCTTGATTCATCACATTGAAGTCCATTTTGATAAAGAATTAGGGCCTCTGGCTTGCAGACGCTTACACAAACTCCGCATTGACTACAGAGATTTTGGTCAATAATAATCATTTAAAGTTGATAGGATAATTCGGATAAAAGGTTATGGTTAGGAGAGGAACCTCATTTCTTAATAAATTGAGAAATAATTCCTGGGGCTTCTCTTAAAGCGACTTCAATCTTTTTAATATCTTTTGTACCAGCTTGAGCCAGATGAGCCTTCCCCCCCCCACTCCCTCCAACAATTTTCGCTACTTGAGCAGCAATCTTGCCTGCGTGTAGTTTGCCTTCAGAAACAAGGTCTTCAGTTACCATTATAATGAATGTCATTTTATTCTCAGAAACTAAAGCGCCTAAGATAGCTACACCCCTTTTTAATTTGGCTCTCAATAAATCAGTCATTTTTCTCAAAGTTTCAAGTTTCTCAGGGCATTCTACTTGAGTGACCAGTAAAGAAAAATCATCCACCTTTTGCACTTTCTCCATTAAGCGTTCAACAGTTTCCTGTAAAGATTTGTGACTAAATTTAGCCAATTCTTTTTCTAAACGATGTGCTGTTTCCGTCAATCGTGATACTTTCTCAATTATTTCTGAAGGACTAGTTTTTAAGACTTCAGCGAGTGTTTCTCGTTCTTTCAATAAATTTTTAAAATATTGATAAGCATATTCTCCGGCTAAGGCTTCTATTCTTCTCACTCCTGCCGCAATTGCTTCTTCCTTAATGATAGTGAACAACCCAATTTCGCCCGTCGCTTTAAGATGAGTTCCGCCACAGAGTTCCTGGGAAAAATCGCTAATCTTTACTACTCGCACTATTTTACCATATTTTTCTCCAAACAGAGCAATTGCTCCTCTTTTCTTTGCTTCATCAAACTCTGTTTCAAAAGTTTCTACTAAAAGATTTTCTCTGATTTTTTCATTCACTAATTCTTCAATATGTTCCCGTTCTTCCTTTGCCAGTGGGGCAAAATGAGTAAAATCAAAACGCAGACGGTCTGGTGCTACCAGAGAACCTTGTTGTTGGACATGATTGCCGAGAATCCGCCGCAGAGAGTTGTGAAGTAAGTGAGTCGCTGTGTGGTGTTTAGCTATCGCTAAACGTCTTTTTGCCTCCACTGCCGCCCGTAGCCCCGCCAAAGGCGGGGTCTCTCCCCTCTTTATTATACCTGAGTGTATGATTCCGTCTTCTGTTCTTTCTACTTCTTTAATGTCAATCTCTACGGTATCACTCTGTAATACTCCTTCATCGCTAACTTGTCCTCCTCCAGCAGGATAAAATGGCGTTTGGTCTAAAATAATTTCTATTTTATTTTCTTCATCCTGTCTAAAGCGGCGCACATTAACTTCGGCTTCTAAGGTATGATACCCAATAAATTTTGAGTGTTCTCCTGAACTAATTTCTTGCCAGGGCTCTGTCTTTCTGAACTCTATGATGAATTTTTCTTTTGTTCTTCCTTTCTCTCTTTGCTTGTTTAACTCTCTTTCAAAACCTTCAATGTCAATTTCCAATCTCTTTTCTTTAGCCATTATCTGAGTGAGGTCTAAAGGGAAACCATAAGTATCATAAAGTCTAAATACTTCTTCTCCAGAAATAATGTTTTTTCCTAAAGATACGACTTTTTTTGCCACTTTTTCAAAGAGTTCCAATCCTAAATCTAGGGTTTCGTTGAATCGTTCTTCTTCAGACTTAATTACCAAAGCCACATGCTCAGATTTCATTTTCAATTCGGGATACGCCTCACCCATTATATCAACTACTCCACTGGTCAATTGATAAAGAAATGGTTTACGAATTCCCATCTGCCTTCCGTGTCTGGCGGCTCGGCGAAGGATACGGCGAACAACATAGCCACGCCCTTCATTTGAAGGCATAATACCATCAGTGATAGAAAAAGTTAAAGCTCGAATGTGGTCTGCAATTACGCGCGAAGAAACAATGTTTTCTGGATTATCCCAGTCTTTTCCCGCGATTTGTTCAAGTTGATGGAGTAAAGGAAGAAATAAATCCGTTTCATAATTTGAGTTGACATTTTGAACAATCGAAGTTGTCCTTTCTAATCCTAATCCTGTATCTATATGTTTAGCTGGAAGTTCTTTTAATTGACCATTCTCCCGGCGATTATATTGAATAAAGACTAAGTTCCAGACTTCAACAAATCGGTCACAGCCACAATTTACCGTGCAATCTGGTTTTCCGCAACTAAATTCCTCTCCTTGGTCATAATGAACTTCGCTACAGGGGCCGCAAGGACCAGTTTCACCCATCTCCCAGAAATTTTCCGTTTCATCAAAACGACGAATCCGCTCTGGAGGTAATCCTGTAATTTTTCGCCAGAGTTTGGCGGCTTCGTTATCATCTTTAAATATAGTAGCCCAAAGCCTTTCTTTTGGTAAGTTCAAATCTTTGGTTAAAAATTCCCAGGCGAATTCAATTACTTCCTTTTTATAATAGCCTGCTCCGACCCCATCGGGTTCTTCAGAATCACCGAATGACCAGTTCCCGAGCATTTCAAAGAAGGTATGATGTCTTCCGTCTCTACCAACTTCTTCTAGGTCATTATGTTTTCCGCCAGCTCGAATACACTTCTGAACAGAGGTAGCCCGCTGATAATTTCTTTTTTCCAACCCGAGGAAAATTTTTTTAAATTGATTCATTCCTGCATTAGTAAAAAGTAAAGTAGGGTCATCCTCAGGAAGAAGTGAAGAACTCGGAACAATCGTATGGCCTTGCTTTGAAAAATAATCAAGAAATTTCTGCCGCAATTCCTTTGATTTCATTTTTTAATTATATTGAATTCTATCATCACGAATTTAATGGATTACCAGACTTCGTTTAATCCGCTCACGGTGGATCCGTCGTCTCGTTTCTTAACACTTCTTTGATTATTTCATAAGAGAATCCCCGCCGGCTAAGAAACCCCATTAATCGGCGCTTCATAACTTCAGGAGATAAAGAGACATACTGTCTTGTTTTCCTCTTTACTAATTCTTTGGCAATCCCAATCTGCTCATCTTTGTTTGTAAATTCTTTGAGGGACTCTTCTATAATCTCGGGAGAAATCCCTTTTTGCCAGAGTTCTTCTTTCAAGCGATTAGGACCCATTGGTTTTGAGGCCAGACGAGATTCAGTCCACAACCGGGCAAATTTTTCATCATCAATCAAACCCACTTCTTCAAGTCTGCTGATAACCTTACTAATAATTTCCGTTTCAAACTCTTTCCGTTTCAGCCTTTGTTCTAATTCTTTTTTAGTGCGTGGTCTGATTGACAGAAGATTCAAAGCATATTCTCTGGCTTTTCTTTTCTCTTCTTCAAAGATGATTTTCTTTAATTCTTTTTCATCAACAATTTGGTCTTCTTGCAATCCGAGTCTTTGGATAATTTCTTCATCTACGCCAAAGGCATATTGATTATCTATAAAGATTGACCACCGTTTTGAATGCCGCTTTTGCCTTTCAATCTTAGTAATATATGGCATTGATTACGCAGATTACCGAAGCAAAACCTATCAGTGTAATCTAATTTTTTATCTTTTCTCTTTGTCCCGTTAGAAATCTGCTATATAGCCTTGTAGAACAGCCAATTTCTAACGGGATTTGGTTTCTTTTTTCTCTTCTTTCGCCGCTGGTGGTGAATCCTCGTGACGAACTGCCGCCAAAGGCAGTCCCAGTTTCTCTCTTAACTTCGTCTCAATTTCTTGGTAAATTTTTTGATTTTCCTTCAAGAATATTCTTGTATTCTCTCTTCCTTGTGCAAGTCTTTCGTCCTTATAAGAAAACCAGGTGCCGCTTTTATCAATTAATTTATGTTCCACGGCTAAATCAAGAAGGTCGCCTTCTTTTGAAATTCCCTGACCATACATAATATCAAATTCAGCTTCCCGGAATGGAGGTGCCAATTTGTTTTTCACTACTTTTACTCTCACGCGATTTCCAATTTGTTCCTCCGCTTCTTTCAAAGAGCTTATCCGGCGGATGTCTAAACGGACTGAAGAGTGAAATTTCAGAGCCAAGCCACCGGGAGTAGTTTCCGGATTACCGAACATTACGCCGATTTTCATCCTAATTTGATTAGTAAAAATCGCGCAGGTCTTTGACTTGCTGATGACGCCGGTTAGTTTTCGTAGTGCTTGTGACATCAGTCTTGCCTGAAGTCCCATATGAGAATCTCCCATTTCACCTTCTATTTCGGCTTTAGGCACCAAAGCCGCCACCGAATCAATAACAACCACATCCACGGCATTACTGCGCACTAGAACTTCAGCAATGGACAAAGCATCTTCACCTGTGTCGGGTTGCGAGAGTAAGAGATTATCCACATCTACACCCAGAGACTTAGCGTATTTAGCGTCAAGGGCGTGTTCTGTATCCACGAAAGCAGATACACCACCTTTTTTTTGAGCTTCTGCTACGATAGAGAGTGCTAAAGTAGTCTTTCCAGAAGCCTCTGGGCCAAAGATTTCCACCACTCTTCCTCTTGGCACACCGCCAATCCCTAAGGCGGCATCCAGAGAAAGTGCGCCAGTCGGAATTACCTCAACAGGAATTGCTACCCCACTTGACCCAAGTCGCATAATGGCGCCTTTGCCAAACTGCTTTTCAATCTGGGAAACAGCTAGGTCTAAGGCTTTTGTCTTTTCTCCATTACCCATTTTTTCTCCTTTTAATTGTTTAAGATTCTTCTTCTAATAGCTTTCTTAATTTGTTAGCAAGTTTTGGAATTTTATCTTTTATAACATCCCAAACAGTGTCCCAATCTACTCCGAAATAAAAATGTATAAGTTTATCCCTCAAACCTGCCATTTCTTTCCATTCAATCTGAGGATATTTCTTTCTAAACTCTCTTGACAGATTCTTCGTGGCTTCACCAATTATTTCCAGACTTCTAATAAGTGCCTTTTTAAGAGTTTCATTATCCATTAGAACATCGTAGTCTAAATTTCTTGTTTCTTTAATTATGTAATTTATTTCATCAAGAATATGATTCATAAAGACTTTGTCATCTTTCAATTTTCTCAGCCTCCTTTATTACATAAGGCAAAATATAGGGACTCATACCTTTTGGGGTTACTACCGTTACCTCTTTTTTTAACAAGTCCTCTAAAGTGAAGACTAAATTAATAAAATTGTCATAGGTAGGTTTTTCAAATTCCACAAGAAAATCAATATCGCTATCTTCCTTTTGTTCGTTCTTCACATAAGAACCAAATAAGGCAATAGACTTCACCTTATATTTTTCTAGAATATGTTTGTTTTCTCTTACGATTCTTTTTATATCTTCTTTTGTCATTGCTCTCTCAAAATTTGAATTCGTTCAGTTTAGTATAAATTGGCCCTTTGGGCGTTAGGACACTTTTCATAATGTTAACTGAACTTACTAAAAATTTCTCAGTAGAAAAATTTACTTTTTCTATTTCTTTAACCAATTCTGGTATTTTTTTGAATGAACGAGCCCGACCGATTGTTAAATGTGGAACGAAAGCCCTTCTTTCTTTTTCAAATCCAAGAGAAGTCAATTTCTCTTCAATTTTCTCTTGAAGGTTTATGGCTTCTTTTTCACCTTCATTTATACCAACCCAGACAATTTGTACCCGCCGCAAACTTGGGAAAGCACCTAATCTATCGAGTGCTATCTGAAAATTGGAAATGTTCTTGACGGCCTCTTCAACTCCTAAAGAAAGGATTTCTATCTTTTCTTTCATCAAATTACCAAGGAATTTAAGGGTCAGATGGATATTTTCTGGTTCAACCCATTTGACATCTGCGCCGGTTAACTTAAGTTGCTTCTGCAAGTTGGCAATTTTCTGGTGGATATTGTTCGGCAATTCTATTGCCACAAATATTCTTTGAGTTTCTTCAGGCACAGTTTAATCTCCCTAATCAGGGTGTTGATTTAAGCACAGAGAACAGGAAAAACACAGAATGTAAAGATTTTTAAAAATTTTGCTAACTTATTATTATCTAAAGTGTCGTGTCTTTCCGTTCAGGATGAATCCGTGTTTCTGGATTTCCGTGATTCCGTGGTTGGTTTTGAATTCAAATCAACAGCTTGAATATGTCATTTTACATTTTGACTTTTAAGTTTTGAGTTAATTAAAAGGTACCTTCTTATCAAATCCAACCCTGCTTGGGCGAATTTTTGCTTAATTATCTTCCGTGTTCCTAAGAACTTATGCCATTCAACTTGATATTGTTCTTTAGTATTAAGTGAAATATAAACCAAACCTATGGGTTTCTCATTACTACTACCGCTCGGACCAGCGATACCTGTAATGCCCAGACCAATATCAGCATTAAGCAATCTTCTTACACCATAAGCCATCTTTTTGGCTGTTTGAGCGCTTACTGCCCCATATCTCCTCAGAATTTCCGCTGGTACCCCTAAAATCTTTTGCTTAACTTCGTTACTATAGGCAACTACTCCACCTAGGAAATAATTAGAACTGCCTGGCACATTAGTAATTCTATCTCCAATTAGTCCTCCGGTGCAAGATTCAGCTATGGCTAAAGTCTTCTTTTTTTGCCAGAGAAGCCTGCCAATTACTTCTTCCAGAGTTTCCTCAGCCACACCATAAATTTTCTCACCTAACTTTTCTCTTATTCTTTTTTCTAGCCAATGCAGTCTTTGACTCACTCTCTTTTTTTCTTTTCCTTTTATCATAATCCTTAAATCCACTCCATTTTGGTTTGGTAGGAAAGCAAGTTCAGCAGAGCCGGCAATACCTTCAATTAGTGAAGCAATCTGCGATTCGGTGATACCATAAGTTCTCAAAGTCTTCCAACGAACGATTTCAGCCTTGGTTTTAGTTTTGAGAATAGGAACCATTTCTTCTTCAAAGATTGTCTTCATCTCTAAAGGCACGCCGGGCAAGCCAAAAAACATCTTCCTATCTTTTTCAATGAACAGTCCTGGGGCCATTCCGAATCGATTTTTTAAAATTCTTACTCCTTTTGGAATCAAAGCCTGAGTTATACTTGTTTCTGGAGGCCTTGTTCCGCGTTCGGCGAAATGTTGTTTCACCTTCTGAAAAACTTTCTGATTAAGCGATAATGGTTTATTAAAAACCCTGGCAATTGCGTTTCTGGTTTTGTCATCTGGAGTTGGACCAAGTCCACCAGTAGCAATTATTAAATCAGTTTTCCTCAGATTTTCTGTAATTGTTTTTTCTATTTCCTTCAGATTATCTCCAATGATAACTCGTTTGGAAATCAATATTCCCAGTTCCGCCAGTCTTCCAGCAAGATAAGCCGCATTTGTATCAGCCACAAATCCTAAAAGAACTTCATTGCCGATAGTGATAAGTGTTGCTTCCATAGAATTAGTCTTGTAACCTGCAGAATTATATTGGTATAAAGTCCTGCTATTAAATCATCGGTCATCACGCCCCACCCCTTATTTAATTTTTCTGCCCATCTGGCGGGAAATGGTTTGACAATATCTAAGAGGCGAAATAAAAGAAAGCCAGTAATTATCCAAAAAGTTTTTTGCGGAAGAAATAGAATTGATACCCAACACCCTGCCACTTCATCAATTACAATTTTTCTAGAATCATGTCCATAAATCTTCTCGGCCTCATTTGAGATGAAAACACCGAAAAAGAAAAAAAACAAAAGAAAGCCCATCTGACAAAAGGGAGACAATGCAGACAGAAACCAATAGAGTATCACTCCCACTAAACTTCCCGCTGTCCCTGGAGCAATGGGGGAATATCCAGAAAAAAAACCGGTAGCGAAAATCTTAACTAATAATGATTTCAGTTCTATTTTAGAATCCCCCGCCAGAGTGAAACATTCTTGAGCAAATAATCAATTGCGGAAATCACGGTAAGAGCCATCGCCAAAAAGACAAGTCCATTAAGAAAAAGAGTCCCTGTCCTTTCGCTCCAGGGAAAAGCTATTCCTTGGGTAATTAAGGTCGTCTTTAAATTGAAATAAAGGAGAATAATGATAGCAGCACTCATTTGCGTGGCTGTCTTATATTTAGCTAAAAGACTGGAAGACATTGCCGAACCTCTATAAGCCACCAGAGTTCGTAGTCCCATAATCAAAAATTCTCTTCCCACAATTACCAATACCATCCAGACTTCTACCAATTTAAGAGCCACAAATGAAATGAAGGCCATGGAAACTAAAAGTTTATCAGCCATGGGGTCCATAAATCTACCAAAACTTGTAACTTCTCCATTGCGACGGGCTAAATATCCATCACCAACATCTGTCAAAGCCGCCACAATAAAAATAAACAAAGCCAGATAGTGAGAATACAAATGATTTATCAAGATAAAGACCATAAAAACTAGGCTCAAGATAATGCGACTTAAAGTCAATTTATTCGGCAGGTTCATTCCGTTAGACCTCTTTTATTCAAGATAAACCACGAAAGCACAAAATCACGAAAATCTTTTTAACTTCGTGCTTTCTAAATTTCGTGTTTTCGTGGTAATTATTCAAATTCCGATACGGCAAGATATATGCCGAGTCCCGACAAGTCTGGACTCGGGATTCATTTTTTCCCTTTTCTAACAGTTTAAGTATATCAAATTACGCACAAATTGTCAAGGGAAATCCTTCGCTTTGCTCAGAATGATTACGGCGATAAAAACAGAAATTGCGGCTCGCCCGTTGGCCTCGCTCGTCCCGATAAATCGGGATGGCTGAGAGGCTACGCCCAAAGGGGCTACGCCAGAGGGCGATGACTCATGAAAGATAAGTATCGCTGTAATCAATTGTATAATTTCCTATGCTATCAAGGGAAATTAAGAAAGGGAATGGAATGATTCCCATCCCCTTTCTTATATGATATACTTTCAATCTTATCTTTTTAACTTCCTCAAGGCTTTGCTTGCTGATGCTCTTTGATTAACTTGAACTCAGAGCTTTGATGACCGATTTGGAAACAGCTTTCAAAGTTTCAAATACTCCATAACCCATTGTCGCTACCGCCTCAAATTCTAAAACTCCCCTTTGATTGATTTGCCGCTGCAGTTCTTCCACTGAGACAATATTTGGTAAATCGCGCTTATTATATTGCATGACAAAAGGGATATTATCCAAAACTAAACCATGCTCACTCAAATTTTCTATCATATTCTGCATACTTTCTACATTGGCTTCTAATCTTTCTACTTGAGAATCAGCCACAAAGACAATGCCATCCACCCCTTTTAGAATCAATTTTCTTGAGGCATTATAGAAAACCTGCCCAGGAACGGTATAGAGATGAAATCGTGTTTTAAATCCCTTAATAGTACCTAAATCTAAAGGGAGAAAGTCAAAGAACAAAGTGCGGTCTAATTCGGTAGCTAAAGAAATGAGCTTACCTCTGGCTTCTGGAGCAATCTTTGAATAGACATAGCGAATATTAGTAGTCTTTCCCCCTAATCCGGGACCATAATAGACAATTTTACAATTTATTTCTCGTGAAGAATAATTAATAAGTGACACTGTCTCTCCTATTCTGATGAAAAATTGTTAATTCCAAAACAAGGAAATTTTGCCTATTTGACCAGCTTTCTTTACGACCCATATAAAATGAGTCGCTATCTTAGGAATAATCATCTTCTTCGTAGCGTGGAACAAAGGCCGTGGGAGTGCTCTTCTGGGCACGATAATCGTCCCGATTCAATCGGGACTCCCACATTTCTACTTCGATAACCGCTATCTCAATACAATCATCTTCTTCGTCGCCGTGAAATCGCCCGCTCTCAATCTATAGAAATAAACGCCAGAGGCTACAGAGTTTCCATTTTCATTTTTCCCATTCCATCTCACTGCATAATAGCCCGGTTCCTGCGGTTCGTTGACAAGCGTCTTCACCAGTTGTCCAGCTACATTGTAGATTTTCAAAGTAGTGTGGCTAATAACGGACAGCGAATAGCGGATAGCGGTCTGCGAGGAGAACGGATTTGGATAATTTTGACTTAAACTGAAAACTAATGGTGGAGAGACAATCTCCGCATCTGCCGTCATCGCTCCACCGCTTCCTTGTCCGGGTTTCTCATATTCTGTCATCACTAACGCATCTAAACCAACATAAACTCCTTTCTTCTTTTCTATCCTCACCACTATTTCCCCATCATGCGTGACTGCATCTGGTATCCACTTGCTGAATATTGTCAATTCACCACTGTCAACTTTGAGTTCTCCCATCGGAACATTGTCCGCAAAAACCTTATACTTGCACTCAGCACCAGTCTCTTGAAAGAATCGCAGTTCCAAATTTTGCTTCTTATCCTTGTCCACCAAGAATGTTCCATAAACTAAAGAATCATAACCAATGTCAACCGTAATTGCTGGTGAAGAGGTATAGACTGCATAAGTGTCTCTTGAAATTGTGTAGATTGATGGCTCTGTCTGTCCTAAATCCGCTACTGCTAATGGTGAAGTTACTGTGCTACTTCTGTCAAAGCGAATCTCATACAAAGAGTCAGAAATAATTTCTTCAGTCCAGACAGTGTATCGCTCCGTCCCAGTTTCTGTCTGGTATAGAAGTGCCTGGGGATATTTTGAGTGAAAATCAGTAAGAGAGAGATTTTCTGGTTGACTGTAGGCAAGAATTTTTGTGTCATAATTCACTTTATAGACTTCGTAATCGTTGCTGACATCTTCTGACCATAAAATTTCTTTGCCCGCAATCACTGGAAATTCTGAATTGGCTTCTGGAGTTTGGCTGAGATTTATTATTGGTTCCCACT
>JBFLXN010000053.1:0-15814 GCA_040755715.1 Candidatus Edwardsiibacteriota bacterium | reverse complement strand
ACCCCCTTCTGTCCCCCTCTCCCCGACTTTGTCGGGGAGAGGGGGAAACAGGGGAGAGTGGGTCTCTTTCAACCCCGACCTAAAGGTCGGGGCTATTAAAAAACAACTTATTTCCTAAAAATAAAGGGCTCATCCTGTCAAAAATTAATGCGACACAGCACTAGTTTGGTGGAATAACGGCTGATGGTTAAGCGAGATGCTCTTGCCTGAAATAAATCAAAAAATTTATTAGATTTAGAAAGTCCTATAGCGAAGCGTCACTCCCGCCATACCGCTGTATGTTTTTGGCAGTTAGAAATACATGGCGTAGGAAGAGAGATATTATGCTTTAGGAAAGATAAACAATTCAAGATGGCTCTTCATTTTAGCAAAGGAGGTAAAAAATATGGAAGAGAAAGAAAAGGCTATTCAGAGCGGACTGGCCATAGATATTTATATTGACCAGGCCCTGCGAGTGCTGGAGAAATTGAATCCAGTAAATAATCTCATGCCACTTATGGTTCCATCGGCGAAAGGAGAAAATCCTATTATCTCTCCTCAAGACCCACGAATAAAAGGAATCGTAGACACCTGGCTCACCACCTACGATGAAGTTTTGAAAGCAGGGAAGAATCTTCCAGTAGATTTGATTGGAAGAGCAGCCACAGTAGCTAAGGGCACAAAAGAGAGTGATTCGTTATAAGGAAATGTCTCGTCGCAAGAATATTCACAGCAGGATTGATTCTCTTCTTTTGGGCTATACCATTCCTGAAGTCCACCAGTTGATGGACATAGCTTCAAAATGGCTTGGTCCGGGGCACAGGGCGATTGGTCATTCTCAGCAAATGTTGGATTTTATAGAATCTGTCTTTGGCTCAAGAGGAAGAAAGATTGCCCTTCTGCATCTTTTGGTGGATTTGAAGGTTATTGATTGTGCTTTTCTCCTCCGAATCCTTGAGGAATAGTAGTAGTTTTAGAACCAGGGCAGAGAAAGATGGTTTACTTGGTTTGTTGAGTTTATCCCGATTTCATCGGGACAAACTCAAAAACTCTGTAGAGGTTGTGTGAGAGATTTTGAAAGAGGGCGTTCTGATGGAACATCGGGACGCCCTCTTCTCTTTTTCGCTGGAGTTGCCTTCACAAGTTAAAGACAAGTATCTTGTCTGTGCCGTGAGGTGAATTAACTTTTCAAAATCTTTTCTACTTCTTCTTTATCTGAGTCCATCACATAAGGAATACCACTGATTTCGGCAGCCTCTTTACTCAGAGCGGCGATGTCATCACGGGCGATATACTTCAAGGCGAATTTCCGATTGCCGCACATCAACTGACGCAGACCCTGAGCTAGTCTTTCAAAATAAGTGTAAAGTCCAATCGCTCCGGGTGGAACCTTTTCAAATTCCTTACCCAATTTGTGCTTCAATTCTACTGCAGTAACAAAGATTTCTTCAATGGTGCTGCCAAATCGTTCAATGTAAACCGGAATATCTCCTTCAGCGATTCTCTTGCCAATCGTTTTTCCAACCATGGCGGCTGCTACTGGTCCTCGGGCCATTCCAACCAATTTGAAATAAGGAGCGCCGAGAGCTAATCCTTTGAAGATTTGGTCTTCAAAAGTGAAGCCACCAGCGATAGCAATATCAGGCACAAACTCACCTTTTTTGGCAAGTTTATCTGCATATTGATAGAGCAGAGAATGTAATTCTACAGGAGGCACACCCCATTCATTCATCATTCTCCAGGGTGACATTCCAGTTCCACCACCAGCACCGTCTACAGTTAATAAGTCAATCTTTGCCTTTGAGGCGAATTTTACCGCACGGGCTAAATCTGCTGGTCTATAAGCCCCAGTTTTCAAGAAGACATATTTTGCTCCAGCAGAGCGCACTTCTTCAACCCTCTTCAAGAAACCTTCTTCTTCCACCATTCCAATTCTTGAGTGTCTCTCAAACTCTTTGAAACTTCCCTTTTCAAATGCTTTAACTACATCTGGGTCAAGTGGGTCGGGCAGAACTACATAGCCTCTCTTTCTCAATAATTGGGCTTTGACTAAGTCTTTGATTTTTACCTCACCACCAATATCTTTTGCTCCTTGCCCCCACTTCAGTTCTACTGCTTCCACACCCAATTTGGAAATGGCGTATTCTTGAACGCCGAGTCTGGTATCTTCCACATTTGCTTGAACGACAATAGTGCCATAACCTTCCTGTTGCCAATCTTTGTAAAGTTTAACCCGCCAGGCTAATTCCGGCGCATTGACTACCTTGCCATTTTTAATTTCGGCTTTTTCGTCCATTCCCACTACATTTTCACCAATAGTCATAATCACTCCGGCTAATGCTGAACCGATGGCTAAGCCTTCCCAGTTGTTTTTGGCAACATTGGTTGAGCCTAAACCCGGAATAACAAATGGTAATCTCAGTTTGATACCAGCTCCTCCGCCAATTTTTGTTTCCAGACGAACATTTGGAAAAATTGCTTTATCACTATCTGGTTCAATTCCATAAGCACCGACAGCAGTTCCATTAATGGTAAAATGAGAAAGGTCCACCGGGTAATTCTTCTCTGAGGCGGCAGTGATGATTCCGAAAGGCTGGGGATAAATCACCTCGTGTCCACGATAGGCGGACTTGCCAATTTCGCACATTCCGATACAGCCGTCAACACAGGTTACACACATCCCGCTGAGGGTAACAACCGAACCTTCGGTTCTGTTCTTGCTCAGTGTAGCAGCACTAGCATTGAGTCTTGTTAAAGACATCTTTATCTCCTTTCATAAAATTGAAGTTTGTTTTTAGGTGAAGAAGCCGGTATAGAAGTTAGGAGTGAGTTTTTGGGTGACGAAGTGGGTATGGAAATTGGAAGTTTGTTTTTAGGCAAAGATGTCAGTTTTAGAGGTTAGAAATTCGTCAATTTCCAACTTCTAAATTCTATACCCACTTTTTTACCTAATGCCCAACTTCTGACTTTCATATTTACTTCCTCACCTATTGTCTAAGTTTCTAAATAGTCATTTTTCCTTGAAATCCTTCCATTTCTTACTTAGATTATAGAGCTGTCTGCCTGAGATGTCATAAACTTCTATCAATTTTTCACAGATTCCTTCTTCTAATAGATGATAGTAAAGATCCCGGCAGAAACTCAAGTGGGTTACCATCTCATTACACTCACCCATTGCATCATCCAAGTATTTTTGAAAATGCTTTTTCTGATGTTTTTTAGCATATCCTTCCGATATTAACGCCGGAATAGATTTACACGCATTAGACAGTTGTTTCTTAAGGCTGAAACGTTCGTCGTCGGGGAGCTTCGGAACAATTTTAGTCATCACCATAAGGGCAGCCTCGTAGGTGTTCTGGTAGACTTTCAAGTCTTTGAAGCTCCTTATAGGCTTGTAAGGACTATCAAATTTCTGGTTTCCAGTTTCTATACTCACTTCTTCACCTTATTACCAACTTCTTTCTTTTCCTTCACACAAGTTCCACATCTATCCACCGTTCCCATCCAGCATTGTAGGTCTTCATAAAATTCAAGGCAACTCGGCTGGAGTTCCAGGCAGGAGCCGCAAACATCTCCCTCTAACTGTGGTCCCAAACAGCGCATCTGACAAGCAGGACAGATATACATACAGGCACCGCAGGTGCGACAGACTTCAGACTTAATATCAAAGGGAGTAGAAATTTTTTGTTTGTATCCTCTATTGACGAAACCAATGGCTCTTGCATCCATCTGTTCGGCACACATTCTAACACAAAGTCCACAGAGGATGCAGTCTTCATTCCTTACTTTGAAACGAGTTCTTCTGACGCCTAAACTGGAGGCGAGGTCCTGAATTGTTTTGGAAGTTGGACAGACGGAGAGTAGAAGCTCAATCATCATTTTGCGAGAGCGGATTACTTGTTTCGAATGAGTCCGAACTTTTAGTCCTTCTTCTACTGGATAAGTGCAGGAAGAAACGAGTTTACTATCTTCTCCCTCACCGATTTCTACCAGACACAGTCGGCAAGCGCCGTAAGGAGTTAATCCTTCGTTGTAACAAAGGGTTGGTATCTTGATTCCTAAAAATCTGGCGACCTCCAAAATAGTCTGTCCTTTTTCTGCTTCAAAGTCTATACCATTTATTCTGATGTTTGGCATTTTTTTCTCCTCACTTTCTTTGCACAGATGGTCACAGATTAAGAAACACAGATGACCACAGATAATTCTACGACAAAATCTGTGATCAACTGTGGTATTTTATCTGTGCTAATCTGTGATAGTTGATAGAGCATCACATTACCGCTATGGCATCAAACTTGCAAGTGTCATAGCAGGCACCGCATTTGATGCACTTTTCAGGGTCTATTTTGTGTGGTTTTTTCCTTTCTCCAATAATCGCAGATGTTCAACACAAACATCACGTTATCTGCTATTGCGGGTCTCATTATTTTTTACTTAATCTGTAAACTCCATTGGATACTTCTATCTTTTTGTAATCCATTTTATCTAGAAGTCTACCTACGCTTTTGTGAAAATATTTCACTACCTCTTTTTTGTCCATATTTTTTGTCTCCTCATACACTGCCTCTTTCCATTCCCATACCTCTTTGAGAGCTTTAGATATCTTCATTTTCCCATTACCTCCATAGGTGTTACTAATCTCAGAAGATAATTATAGCCTTCTTCAAGATTAGTAGCAATTATTTTTCTCTCTTTATTTATGTTGGCTAAATGCTCATAATTCCAACTAAGCAATGCATCGCATTCATTTATCGTAGCAATAGCAATATGCCTTGCATCCTCCACTTTCTTTTTAGGAACAATCTTCTTAGCTAAATACTTATTTGCTAAATCTATTGCTTCTTCAGTAAGAGAAAATGCCTCCAAGTTATATTTAGCTACAACCTCCAAAAGTATCTTCCTTTTCTTTACATCATTAGTCTTTTCAATCTCTTCAATAACTACATCAGAGACATAGACTATAAACTTTCCTTTGGTCACAAAATTCTCAAAGAATTCTTTAGTTATCTCCTGTTTCTCGGGCTCATCTTCAGCAAAGAGAAAGTTAATGATAGAGGTATCTAAATACAACCTTAATTTCTTCATTTGAACCATGCTCCTTGGCTTTCTTTTGAATTTGATTTAAGGATTATTCTACATTTCATAATTTCTTATCTTCAATTTGAGCTCTTTTCTTTTCCTCCTCATGTATTTTATGATACCGCTATAGCATCAAACTTACAGGTCTCATAACAGGCACCGCATTTGATGCACTTTTCAGGGTCTATTTTGTGTGGCTTTTTTCTTTCCCCAATAATCGCAGATGTTGGACAGGATTTGAGACAAGCCATACAGCCATTGCATTTTGCCGCATCAATTAAATACTCAATGAGTGCCTTGCAGACACCAGCCGGACAGGTTCTGTCTTTGATATGGGCAGAATATTCGTCTTTGAAATAGCGAAGTGTAGAAAGAACTGGATTTGCCGCTGTCTGTCCAAGACCACACATTGAAGTATCCTTGACTACTAAAGCCAATTCTTCAAGGAGATTGATGTCTTCTTCTTTACCTTCTCCTTCACTAACTTTGCAAAGGATTTCATACATTCTCTGGGTTCCCTCTCTACAGGAGACGCACTTGCCGCAGGATTCATCTCGGAGGAAATTCATAAAATATTTTGCCACATCAACCATGCAGGTGTCTTCATCCATTACAATCATCCCACCTGAACCCATCATTGAGCCAGCAGAGACCAGACTTTCATAATCTATAGGCAAATCAAGCAGTTCTTTGGGAATACATCCTCCAGAAGGACCACCAGTCTGAACTGCCTTGAATTGTTTATTCTTAGGAATTCCTCCGCCAATCCCATAAATAATCTCCTTAAGCGTAATTCCCATTGGCACTTCTACTAAGCCGGTGTTGTTTATTTTACCGACGAGGGAGAAGATTTTTGTTCCTTTACTCTTTTCCGTGCCGAGGCTGGAAAACCATTTAGCCCCTCTTAAGATTATTGGCGGCACATTTGCCCAGGTCTCTACATTGTTGATGTTGGTGGGCTTGCCCCATAGACCCTTCTGGACCGGATACGGAGGCCTCTGTCTGGGCCTTCCAACTCTGCCCTCAATGGAACGGATTAAAGCGGTTTCTTCTCCGCAGACAAAGGCGCCTCCACCTCTGGTGACCCTTACTGAGAAGTTAAACCCTGTGCCAAGTATGTTTTCTCCTAAAAGACCATATTCCTCTGCCTGCTGAATGGCAATCTTTATTCTCTGGACTGCTAAAGGATATTCATTCCGGACATAAATATATCCCTCAGTTGCTCCAATTGCTTTGGCGCCGATAATCATTCCTTCAAGCACCGAATGTGGGTCTGCTTCTAAGACACTTCTATCCATAAAGGCACCAGGGTCACCTTCGTCACCGTTACAAATAAGATATTTCACATCTCCTTTTGCCTTCCGGCAGAGGTCCCATTTATAGCCGGTAGGAAATCCAGCTCCACCTCTACCTCGGAGACCCGAATTTTTTACTTCTTCAATTATTTCTTCTGGCGTGAGGGAAGTAAGTGCTTTGGCTAGGGCTTGATAGCCATCGTAGGCAATGTATTCGTCAATCTTTTCCGGGTCAATTCTCCCACGATTTCTTAAGACAATGAGTCTCTGGTGCTTAAAGAACTCAATGTCCTTCATCTTGGGAATTGGTTCAGCTACTTCAGGTGGGACATACATAAATTTCTTGACAGGTCTGCCTTTGAGTAGATGTTCTTCTACTAAGAAAGGAATATCGGCTTCTGTTAATCTTTGATAGAAGATGCCGTCTGGCTGAACCATCACTATTGGTCCCCTTTCACAGAAGCCGTTGCAGCCGGTGGTAATGACCAGCACTTCGTTTTGTAGATTCTGTCTGGTAATTTCTTTTTCAAAGGCTTCTTTAAGTTTAAATGCCCCACAGGAAACACAACCTGTGCCGGCACAAACAAGTAAATGGGTTCTGTATTGTCTCAATTTAACCTCCTTTTTGCGACGCTTTACGCTTCACGCTCAACGCTTGACGCTTTACACTTCACGCGTATAGCATTTGGCGTGTAGCGTTCAGCGTTTTTCATTTAACAAATGTAGAATATGCTTCGTAGAATTCTCTGATTTCTGTTTCCAAATCTTCAAATTCTACCAGATGTTTTTTGCAACCCCGACGGGAGCAGATTTGAATAATGCCACCCCTGGGAAATTTCATCGCTACCATCGGTGCTTCGCACTTTTCGCAAATACGTGTCGTCTCAAGATAGGCTTTACAGTAAGGACAGAAGAAATGTGCTATCTTTCCTTCGGGTACAAGCAATTCACTTTGAATATTGTAACTTCCATAGAGAGAACTGAGATAGAGTGTTCCTCTTTCCTTCATATATTCAATCATTACTTTAATACTCGGATGGCCATCAATCTTGACTTTTTCGTCCATTAAACTTTTACGACAGTGAGGGCATTCTACGGTTACTTGAATCATATTAGTTTTCTCCTTTAGACACTTCACGCTATACGCTTGGCGCTTCACGCTCTACGCTTCGCGATTTTGGTCTTTTTGCGTCTGGCGTCCAGCGTTAAGCGTTTAGCGCTTAGCGTTTCTCAGTGCATCATTTCACTACCTATGGCGAGGGCGTATTCATTAACGATTTTGCCTCCGAGAATATGTTCGGCAAAAATCTTTCGCATCTTTTCCGGAGTGAGGTCAACATATTTAACCGGAGGTTTGTCCAATAATTCCACTGTAGCCATTGGCTCTCGGTTGCATAGTCCAGCACAGCCTGAAGTAGTTACCAAAATATCTTTCACTTTGTGCTTTTCAATCTCACTCAATAGTGCGCTCATTATTTCTCGTGCTCCAGCGGCAATTCCGCAAGTCCCCATGTGCACGGTTACCTTTGCTCGTCCCACGCCTTCGCGCAAAGTAGTGAGAGATTTAGTCTTCTCTCTGATTTTGGCTAAGTCTTCTATTTTGAGTTTTGGCATAATATCCTCCTAATTTTTGGCTCATCACGAATTGTTGTGAATAAACAATTATTCATTGTAAAATTATCAATTAGCAATTGAAAATTATCAGTTATCTCCTGCGAAGAACCAATTTCTTTCTGATGATTCTTATTCCCTCAGGACTATTTAATGTTATCCCTTTTAATCTTTTTTTTGTTTCTTGTGTTGCAAATGAAAATTTTTTTCCATCTTTGATATGAATATAAGAAAACTCTACCTCAGGATTACCGATAATAAGAGTGATAAGGGTATTGGCTATATCTCCCAAGGGTTTTCGGTCAATGTGACTGTGCTGAAAAGTGGCAACTATATTCGTTCCTCTTCCTTCACTAGATTCAATTTTTATGTCTCCTCCACTCATCCTGGCTGCTTGAGTAAGTAAGGGTAATCCCAATCCTACCTTTTTATTCTTGGTGGTGAAGAAAGGGTCTAAAACCCTCTTTAATGTGTTTTTGTTCATTCCCTTACCATCGTCAACGATATTCAACTTAAGTAAGTCTTTCTTTAAGTCTTCTTTTATAACAATCTTTATCTTCTTTGCCCCAGCGGCAATAGAATTTTCAGCTATGTCAAGGATATGTAGTGAAAGGTCCTGCAAGATTATGTCTTCCTATTTTTTAACCAAAATTTTGAAAAGTCTTTAGCAGTTTTTAGACTATCCTTAGCCATTTTCAATGCTCTCCTAGCCTCGGATTTGGTATAGAGTTCTTCAGGAAGCTGTGTTATGGTGCCATAATTTGTTTTTGCATGTTCCGGAGCCATCTCATGGCAATAAGAGACAAGATTCCGTAGTTCTATTTCTAGACTCTTTGGGATTTTGATTTTGGTAATTGATGCTTCTAATTCCTCTCCAGGGTCGTGTGACCATGACGGTATCTTAAAGAAAGAAATAATTGCCTTTGCAGAATTCTCCACGCATAACTGGGCGTGATGCACTGTTTCTGGCCAATCATCACGCTTGAACGCCTGTTGCGTTTCCATTAGATGCCTTTCGGCGATCTTGATTCTTCTCTGGACTTCTGTAAGGTTATTCACAATTCAATTTCAATTATTTCGCCAACTTTTATATCTTTCTTTAAGATCCATCCATAACATCTATCCTGAGTCCTATAACGGACCGAACCGAGTTTCGCTATTATTTCACTCACTCGCTTAAGGATTTTTTTCATAAAATCTTCTGTGTCATACAAGACAATACCATCAGCATAGAGTTCAAAGTGGATAGGCTGAATCCGGGTTACTTCTTTTTTACTCATAATTAGTGAAGATATTTCCACTTCTTTTTGTCCTTTATTGAGTAGTTTGTAGATTTCTCTTCTGGTAGGAATAAATTCAAAAGGTTCCTTTAAAACAACAAAGAGGTCTATATCACTTGACTCTTTTGATTCTCCGCGGGCAAGACTACCGTAAAACACCAAGGAAATCAATCTCTCGGGGAAATTAATTAGAATTCTTTTTAGAGACCGCCGAGCAATAATCAGAGCTTCTTTTTTGTTCATTCTAAGATTTTTCTTCCTGCTTCTTCTCTAAGTGCCCTTTTTATTTCTTCCAAGGTTGGTTTTCCTAAGAGAAAGATGGTGTAAACCTTGGCAATGTCTTCTAAGAAATGCGCATCAGAAAAACTGACGAAAGGATAACGGCAGTATTGATTGAATTTTTTCTTTGCTTCTTTCAGGTTCAATTGGGGTGAAATTTCCAGGGCATCTAGTGGCAAATTTTCCGGAATTATCCCCAGTTGTCCGATGATGCTGAAACCCTCTCTATCTATGTGCGAAGCAATCGCTAAACCCCTAAAAGAATGGATAAGTTCAACAATTCGCTGGGCAGAAAGTGAAGTAGCACCAATAAGCAATCTTTTATTGAATCCTTCTACTTCGTCGTTTTCATTGGCAATTATCTGTTCACCGAACAAACCTTCGTTATTTTCTCCCGGTAGCAATTTTTCATAGACGAGTTTTTGAATCTCCAAAAGGTCTTCTATCCCCTCAAATAATCCTATGATGTGAACTTCTTCTTCAGAAGTAATTTCTATTCCGGGAATAACTGCAATCTGTTTTTCTGTACCGGCTTTTATTGTCGCCAGAACATTTTCTGCAGAATTGTGGTCAGTGATGGATATTATGTCTAATTTTTCTTCCTTCGCTTTCTCCACTATCTTCCGTGGTGACATTAGAAGGTCACCACAGGGAGAAAGACAGGAATGAATGTGCAAGTCAGTGCGAAATTCTTTTAGACTCAGTGGGACCTGGATATGTTTCACCTCATCCCATCTCTCTTTCACTTTTACAGTTTACTATTCCGTATCTATTTCTGAAAATTGTTCTATCTCCCGAACAAACTTCAACCAAACATCTAAGGTCTCCTCACATAAATCTTTCACACGAGATTCACGGAGTCTCACGGCATAGCCGTGGGCAAAAATGTGTCTGAAACCCAAAAGTTCTTGAAGTTTTTCTAGGATTTCTCTGGATATTATCCCGGCAGAATGAGAAATTTCCAATAAGTCACGATGCCAGGTAATGCTACTGGGTATTTCCTTCCCCTTCGTTTTTAGATAGATTTTTAGTATGTTTTCCATTCCTGAATAAATATCATAAATATATTTAGACATAGCTACGATTTCGTCCTGGGTATGTTTATTCTTGATAAGTTTTTTATTCAGTTCTTTCACGGTTTCTTCAACCAGTCTCTTTTCTCTTATTATTTTCTCTCTCATATCAGTCTTGAGCCCTTCCGCACATATTTAAGGAAAAGTTTTTTTTCTTTCAACCAATCTACTGGCACAAGGTCAACTGTCTTACGGAACTTGCCCTCAAGAATCCATATAAGCCTACCGTAAAGTTTAAAGAAATCTTTTTCAACTCCTTTCACCGCTATATCTATATCTTTTGCCTTTTCAAACCCATCTTCAATTATGGAACCGAAAAGCCATATCTCTTTGGGTTTGAACTTACTCGCTACCTTTACTATTTCTCTCTCTATCTCTTTTATTCTTGGATCCATATTACCTCCGTGCTCCTTATCCCGAACTTGGAGCGGCAAAATGATAGGTTTATTTATTTTTCATCCCTCCTCAAAAAGATTTATTATTTCAAACTTTTCTCCGTCAAACAGTCCTTTATCACTCAATTTTATTTTTGGTATTACCAATAGTGCCAGAAAGGATAGGGTCATAAAAGGTGTTTTCAATTTTGACCCCAGGTCTTTTGCGATTTTATCTAATTTTGAATATTGTTTTGCTACCTCAAACCCATCTGCGTTTGTGATGATTCCGGCAATTGGAAGAGAGAGAATTTCTTCAATCTCCTCAGATACCACAACAATACCTCCTTTATTACTAATAATTAAGTTCACCGCTCTGCAAATATCTTCGTCTGTCACCCCTACGGCAATTATGTTATGAGAATCATGGGCTACAGAGGAAGCCACTGCTCCTTTCTTAAGACCAAAATTTCTTACGAAACCCAGGGATGGAGAAACATCTTGATAACGATTTATTACAGCAATTTTTAAAATGTCTCTTTTTGGGTCAGCAATGACATAGCCATTAGAAATTTTTGGAGTTTCAAAAAGTCTATCTGTAATTAACTGTCCTTCAATTATTCCAATTACTCTTATTTTTCCGGGGCTTTCTTTAACATAGAAATCTGATACCTGTTTAGATTGGGCACTGAAGTTATTAACCATTTTGGTTTCAGAATGAGGAAATAATGCTTTCCCATTTTCTGAAATAACTTTTCCATCAATATAGGTTCTCAAAATATTAAGATTTTCAAAATTGTCTATTTCCACAAAGTCAGCGAAGTCTCCTTTTTGCAGTAGACCAACCTCAAGATTATAATGCAAGACAGGATTTACACAGGCACATCGCAAAACTTTCATCTTGTCTATACCTAATTGAAGTGCTCTTTTCACTAATTCGTTTATATGTCCTCTTACTAAATCATCTGGGTGTTTATCATCACTACAAAACATAATATTTTCATAATATTTTTCAATTAAAGGAACCAAAGTATCAAAGTTTTTTGCCGCTGAGCCCTCTCGTATTTGGATTTTCATTCCCAATTTTAGTTTTTCTAACGCCTCTTCTTTGTCAAGACACTCATGGTCTGTAGATATACCTGAGGCAGCATATTTTTCTAAATCGCTTTCTCGCAGACCTGGGGCATGTCCATCAATCTTCTTTTTATATTTTTTTGCCAGTAGAATTTTTTCCAAAACCTGGTGGTTGTCATTCAAAACGCCGGGGAAATTCATCATTTCACTTAAGAATTTTATTTCATTTTTCTTAAATAGTTCTTCTATTTGAGTAAGATTAATTTCTGCTCCGGCTGTTTCAAAGGATGTGGCGGGAACACAGGAGGGAGCTCCAAAATAAAACTTAAAAGGAACAGCCCTTCCGTTTTCTATCATGTAATTAACCCCGGAGACACCTAATACATTTCCGATTTCATGAGGGTCGGAGACAGTAGCAATAGTCCCATGTATGACGGCCAACCTGGCAAATTCAGAAGGTGTAAGCATAGAACTTTCAATGTGGATATGTGAGTCAACAAAACCGGGGAGAATAAAAGTATTATAACATTTAGTATCTTTTACAATATCTATTATTTTGCCCTCGGCGATTTGTAGTGTGCCAGGGTAAATTTTAGAATTTAGGACATCTACAATATTACCGGAGATTGTGGTAGTAATGTTTTTCACATTTGATAGTTCTTTAGACATCTCTGTGATTGTATGTCATTCGTGCGAAAGCAGGAATGACATTACTATTTAATAAACCCTCTTATCCTTTCGCTTGGACCACAGTTTGAAAAGCTCTAAGTTTTCTTCTCTAAGGAAATTTCCTACTATCTCTATCGGACTGTTACCTAATTTTTTCATTGTTTCATTTGAAATGACAACTTCGTTGAATCCGAACTTTCTTGCGTCTTCAATTTTTATGCCATAAACTATCTTAGAGATTTTTGCCCAATGACAGGCAGTGAAACACATAGGACAGGGTTCACAAGTAGAATAAAGAATACAACCAGATAAATCAATGGTCTTCAGTTTTTTGCAGGCTTCTCTGATGGCACGAACTTCCGCATGAGCAGTTATATCAGTAGTCTTGAAGACAGTGTTGTGAACACAACTTATAATTTTTCCATTTCTAACTATGCAAGCCGCGAATGGCGCCTGTCCATTTTCAATGCCTTGTTTTGCTTTATCAATGGCTAATCTCATAAACTTTTCATCTTCTATTTTGCCAGCTTTTGGTAATGGCATTAACACACAATTTCCTTATATAATCGTCCTGCTAATTCAAAAGCAGACATTTTACTTACCAGAATACAAACTTTTTCTTTTTCTGCTTTCTTTAGAGTTTCCTGTTCTGGTTCTCTTCCATTGATAATTACTACTCCAGCCAGTTCCTTAAGAACTGCTACCGCTACGATGTTTTCATGAATCTGAAGAGTTATCCAGAGATTTCCTTTTTGGCTATGTGCCATCACATCACTCAAAAGGTCACTGACATAACCGCCAGTAACTTCTCTGTCCAAGGATTCTTTAGAAGTTTTAGGCTCTAAATTGAGATTCTTAGCAACTTCTTGTAGTTTCATCACTCAATCCTTTCAAGCTGTTGATTTGAATTTTAAAGATTACCACATAGCTCCGTTAGGAGCGATATGTTTATAGCATCTGTAGGAGCAAAATGTTATATTCAACATTCTACAAACATTTCGCTCCTCCAAGGAGCTGAATTATATTTACAATCAATTTCTATAAACATTTCGCCCTTACAGGGCTTAAATCAACAGCCTGATTAGGTCACTAAGTAATTTAATTCGCTGTGTGTGTTTTTCTGCTTTAATTACTCAATAACTCAATGACCCAATGACTTAATTACTCATCAACTCACTAACCTTGAATTTCTTTTCTTGAATACGCAATCAGTAATCTTCGCCTTTCCTCTAACAATATCTTCAGCCAATGTCTCGCAATCAGGGGCACCACAGGCACCGCATTGTTTCCCTGGTAATTCTTTCACCAGACGGTCTCGCTCTTTCATTTTCTTAATTGCTTTGGAAGGAACATCATCCAAAGGAGGCAAGGGAGTAGGAGAAACCTTTCTTTCAAAAGAAAAGAAGTCTTCTTTTTTGTAGAGGTGTTGCAGGGTTTCTTTGCTCAAGTGACTTTTTTCGCCAAAGAGTTTTATCAATCGCATAATGTTACTTTTTGCCAAGAAACGATTCTCCACCGTCAGTGGTCCACCGATACATCCATCAGGGCAAACAAGACATTCAAGATAATCAACATCTTTGTGCCTTCCCGCTTCAATTTCATCAAGAACTTTGATTGTGTCTCTGACGCCCGAAACCGCCATAGCGTGCGGTGTTTTCAGTCCTCTAACTTCTCCTCCTGAGAGAGCCCATCCAATTCCTATCCCACTGTGACTGGTAGTGGGAAATAACTGCTGAATAATTAGTTCTTCATCCGAATACTTGAGAGAAGAAAGTAGGGAAGGATAAATATCACGAATGGAAATGGCTCCGTCCAAATGTGATTTTTCCATGGTGGCCGGACGGTTAATAGAAACCATTTTAGCTGGGCAGGGAGTGATGTGAACAATTCCTATTTCTTCTTCTTTCAGATTTAGTTCTCTGGCTAATTCACCTCTTAAGAGTTTGGCGGCATTCTCTCGTGGTGGTTCAATAGGAATAATCAATTCGCAGAGTGAAGGAAAATGGCGTTGAATGAGACGAACAATAACCGGACAGGTTGAAGAAATCATTGGTCTCGGCTGAGGGTGCTTTTCCAAATATTCTTCAATTACCGCACTACTAATTTCACATATTCCGGCTTCATCACAAACATAATGAAAACCAATTCTTTTTAATCCCAAAAGAATTTCATCAGGCAAAATAGCGTGGTCAAACTGACCATAGAGAACAGGTGAAGGGAGGGCTACGGCATATTTGAACTTCTTAAAAGGCTCTGAGTAAGAAGTAGTCAGAGAAACTACGGCTTCATAGGGACAGACCCGCAAACATTCGCCACAATCAATGCATCTTTCTCCAAGGACTTTTGCCTTATCATTTCTAACTCTGATAGCTTTGGTGGGACAAGCTTTCATACAGATGACACAACCGACACATTTGTTTCCATCAATGCGTATTGAATGTAAGTATTCGTTTTCGGTCATTTCTTTCCGTTCATTCCTACAGTAATTTCTAATTTAGTTCCTTGTCCTACCACCGAAGATATTTTGAATTCGTCAGCATTTTTTTTGATATTAGGAAGTCCCATCCCAGCGCCAAATCCCATTTCTCTCATTTCTTCTGTAGCAGTAGAATAGCCTTCCTGCATAGCTAATTCGATATCTTCAATTCCTGGTCCCTGGTCTTCTACAATAATTTTAATTCTTTCGGGTGCAATGATGAAATTCATTATTCCCTCTCGGGCATACATAATTACATTCATTTCTGCTTCATAGGAGGCGATAGAAACCCTTCTGATGATTTCCGAAGAAATACCAATTTCCTTCAGCAGATTTCTTATCTTGCAAGAAACTTCTCCGCCGTTGGCAAAATCTCCACCCCTAATGATGAATCTTTTTTCATACACCTCTTCAGAATGCATAAATTATCAATTAGCAATCCAAAATTATCAATTAGCAATCCAAAATGTTCATCTTTATTTGATAACTGCTAATTGTTAATGGTTATATGCAAAATGAATTTGAGCAGTTTTCAGCGGCTCAAATTTCAATGAGATATTTTAAAAAACTTGAAAAATCTGATAAAGTCGGTATAATATCTAATCATGAAAAAAAATTAATCAAA
>JBFLXN010000052.1:0-16026 GCA_040755715.1 Candidatus Edwardsiibacteriota bacterium | reverse complement strand
GCCCAAGCCCCGATAAATCGGGGCTTCAGGGCCTCCTCAAAAGCACAAGAAAAGTGCCTCATAGGCTTATATTATTGTGCCAGAAGGCTTTCAGGCAGATTTTGAGCCAAAATTTAACAAAGCACTGCTAATAACTCAATAAGTTAGTTTCAGTGTTTATTCGTGTTCATTCGTAATAAGTAACAAGGAGGGAAAGATGGATTTTGATTTAACTTCTGACCAAAAGATGATGCAAGATATGGTCAGGAAATTTGCGGTTAATGAATTAGAACCGCAAGCGGCGGTGATTGATAAAACCCAAGAATTTCCTTGGAAAACTTTGCAAAAAATGGCTGACCTCGGACTTCTGGGTGTCATTATTCCAGAAGAATATGGAGGAGCAGGACTTGATTTCATCAGTTTAGCTATAGCTATTGAAGAGATTTCACGAGTCTGTGCTACTACCGGCGTGATTGTAGCAGTCAATAATTCACTGGCGGCCTATCCTATCCTTACTTTTGGAAATGAAGAACAGCGGAAGAAATTTCTGCCGCCATTGGCTAAAGGTGAAAAAATTGGTGCTTTTGCCCTGACAGAACCAAATGCTGGCTCTGACCCAGCTAGTTTAGAAATGACTGCTCGCTTGGAGGGAAATTATTATATCCTGAACGGAGCTAAGCGCTTTATTACTAACGGTGGCGAAGCCGGTATTTTTGTCGTCTTTGCCACGGTTGACAAGACCAAAGGACACAAGGGCATCTGTGCCCTTGTAGTAGAAAAGGGAACACCAGGTTTCAGCGTGGGTAAACATGAAGATACAATGGGTCTCAGAGCCACCGCTAACTGTGAATTGATTTTTGAAGACTGTAAAGTGCCCAAAGAAAATCTTCTCAAGACAGAGGGAGAAGGATTTAAGATTGCGATGCACACCATTGATGTTAGTCGGATTGATATTGGAGCACAAGCCATCGGCATTGCTCAAGGGGCTCTGGATGCCTCTATAAAATATGCTAAAGAGCGAAAACAATTTGGTGAACTACTTTGCAAATTCGAGTTTATTCAAGGAATGCTGGCGGAAATGGCTACCAAGATAATGGCAGGCCGATTTCTTGTCTATTACGCCGCTTCATTAAAGGATAAAGGTATAGCTCGTTTTTCAATGGAATCAGGAATGGCTAAACTCTTTGCGGCTGAAGTAGCCATAGAGGCAACACGGAAAGCCGTGCAAATTTTTGGCGGATACGGCTATAGCAAAGATTACGCAGTAGAACGATTTTACCGGGATGCAAAAGTGATGGAGATTTACGAAGGGACTTCCGAGGTTCAAAAAATCGTGATTGCCAGAAATCTGGTGGGCTGAGTGGTTTTCAGGAGTAACTAATTATGATTTCTTCTGAGATTGAAGATATTTTGCAAGCAACGGTAGATGCCTTCAGACGACATCTTCAAGACCGTCTTGTTGCTGTTGGAATATTTGGTTCAATAGCTAGAAAAGAGACAACGCCATCAAGCGATATTGATTTTCTTCTTCTAGCGACATCTCTTCCAACGCCGAAATTCAAGAGAGAATTGTTCATTCGGGAACCCCTCATCGGAATTATTCCACAGCGGTTCAATGTTTTAGCTTGGACAAAGGAAGAATTTGAAAGAAATTTTCCCAGTATCTATCTTGATTTAGCCCAAGACACAATTGTTCTTTATGACCCGGAAAACTATTTACAGAACAAACTTAATATAATTAGAGAGATTACCCGAAAAGCTGGTCTGGTTAGGGTGAAACTTAACGGCGGATTTCGCTGGAAATGGGAAGATTCCTCTAAATACAGAAATTTCTGGAGTCTCACCTGGGAAGGATACCGTGAACTCAAGAGATGACTTTTTGTATCGCCGTGAATTGGCTGAGGGATTCTTAAAAGAAGCTGAAGATGATTTTCGGCTGAAGAGGTATCGCTCCTGTGTAGATAATTCGCAATTGTGCTTGGAAAATGCCGCTAAGGCAATAGTTGCTCTTTTTGAACCAGTGGAAAAAACTCATACACCAGAAGAACAGCTCTCAAAACTTTTGCTAGAAAAAGAGATAGAGAAAGAGATTAGAGAGAAACTGAAAGAGTTCCTTCCATTGTGGGGGCAACTTGGATTTAGAGAGCATATCCTTTCTGATTATGGAGATGAATCAGAAAGAATTACCCCTTGGCGCCTTTTTGGCGAAGAAGAAGCAAGAACAAGTTTGGCTATCGCCCAAAGAGGGATAGCCATTGTGGATGAAATCAAGAAGCTGTTATCTTTAGAATGTAATTGTTGATGGCGACTTGGTCTCTCGCAAAGACTTAAAAGCTCGCAAAGATTATAATTTATTTGGAATTCTTCTTCCTTGGCGAGGAAAATATAATTTTTGTTCAAGAGGAGGTTTTTCGTTGCTTTCTCCGCAGACATTTGTCAAAAAATATGATTTGCTTAACTGCGTCCAATGCGGCCGCTGCACCGCTAGTTGTCCAGTTTCACTGAAGTCTGCCTTAAACATTAGGCACTCTGTCTATAGGACTTTAGTCGGCGAGAGTTCAGATATTCTGGCTCAACAGATTCCTCTTTGGGATTGCACTACCTGTGCTACCTGCTCCGAGCGCTGTCCCAAGAAAATCAAGCCTTTTGAATTGCTGGTTGCCTTTCGGGGAAATCTAATTGAAAAAGGTCGGATTCAGACGACAATTAGAGAAGTCTTGGAAAGTCTGTTTAAATACGGAAATCCTTGGGGGAGAATTAAAGAAAAACGAACTGAGTGGACAAAAGATTTAAAGATTAAAGATTTTTCTAAGGGTGAAAAGGCAGATACTCTCTGTTTTATTTGTTGCACAGTTGCCTATAATCCGGAAGCGCAAGGAGTGGCTAAAGCCATAGCAAAAATCTTTGAAAGCGCTAAAGTTGACTTTGGCATCTTGGGTGAAGAAGAAACTTGTTGTGGAAATGAGGTTCGGCGAATGGGGGAAGAAGGATTATTTGAAGTGCTCCAGGAAAATAATCTTGACACTTTCAAAAAATATCAGTTCGTCTCTCAAATGGTTACTCTCTCTCCCCATTGCTTTAACACTTTCAAAAACGAATATCCCAAAACGGATTTTTCTATTATTCACTATTGTCAATTTATCTTTAGATTGATGGAACAGGGAAGGATTACACTCACTAAACCGCTGAATAAAACCGTTACCTATCATGACCCTTGTTTTCTTGGGAAACAGAATAAGATTTATGACGAACCCCGGAAGATATTGCAGAATATTCCAGGGATAAATTTTTTAGAAATGGATAGGTCTCGGGAGAGAAGTCTTTGCTGTGAAGGTGGTGGAGGTCGGATGTGGGTAGAAGCATCTGGAACCGGTGAACGACTATCTGAACAACGGATTAAAGATGCAGTAGAAATGGGGGTGGAGATTCTTGCTACTGCTTGTCCTTTCTGTCAGTTGACTTTACAGGATGCAGTTAAGACTACGGGTAATGAGGAGAAAATCCAGGTCAAAGACATTGCGGAACTGGTGGCAGAAGCGATGTCTTAAGTGAAAATTGAAGATTTATTCTCTAAGTAGTTAGGAAGAAAGGAAACTCAAGGAATGGGAGTTTATTTTCATTCTCATGCTCTAGAACGTATGGAAGAGAGGGGAGCTACTGAGAATGAAGTGATTATTACTGTAGAAAAAGGAGAACATTTTGGGGCAAAGTTTGGACGCACTGGTTTTCGGCATAACTTTCCGTTTGAAGGTGAATGGCGTGGTAAATATTATCATACCAAGCAAATAGAAACTTATGCTATTCGGGAGAAAAGTGTGAATTGGTTAGTGCTTACGGTGATTACTCGGTATTTTTAAATATAAAGAAAGGAGATGGTATTATGAGATTTACCTACGACCCTCGTTATAACATTGCTTACATTCGCTTTAGTGAAAAACGAACTGAGGTGGAGACAATTAGAGTAAGTGATGAATTAAACATAGATTTGGCGCCAGACGGAACAATATATGGTATTGAACTATTAAATGCTAACGAGCAATTAAGCCGTGAAGATAAGGGGAAATTTTTACTTATTAACGAAGCAACTGGCGAATACACCGAATTACCCCTTTCTGTCAGTTAGCTTTACAAGATGCGGTTAAGACTACGGGGAATGAGGAGAAAATCCAGGTCAAAGATGTTGCAGAACTGATGGCGGAAGCGATGTAAAAAATCCCGGAAGCACCACGATTATTGATTCTTGCTTTCGCCAAAGGCGAAGCCGAAGGCTTCGCATACCCGCCGTTAGCTGAAACGGTGGCTTTAAGCAAGACAAAACCATTTTGAGGATATAAAACATGGAAACATTGCACAAGATAATCATTGGTGATTCAAGACTTATGGGAGAAGTGCCTGATGAATCTGTTCATCTTATTATTACTTCTCCACCCTATTGGCAACTAAAAGATTATGGCAATGGAAAGCAGATAGGGTTCAATGATACTTATGAAGAATACATAAACAACCTTAATTTAGTGTGGAATGAGTGCCACAGGATTTTACATAAGGGCTGCCGTTTGTGCATTAACATCGGCGACCAGTTTGCTCGTTCTGTATATTATGGAAGGTATAAAGTCATTCCGATAAGAACGGAGATAATTAAGTTCTGTGAGAGTGCTGGTTTTGATTATATGGGTGCTATCATCTGGCAAAAAGTCACTACTTGTCATACCACTGGCGGAGCAACAGTAATGGGTTCTTTCCCTTATCCCAGAAGTGGGATTCTTAAACTTGATTATGAATTTATCTTAATTTTCAAAAAATATGGTAATCCGCCAAAAGTAAATCACGAAGTTAAAGAACGATCGAAAATGACCCAGGATGAATGGAATCAATACTTTACCGGCCATTGGAATTTCCCTGGTGAAAAGCAGGATAAACATTTGGCAATGTTCCCTGAAGAATTACCAAAACGCCTTATTAAAATGTTTAGTTTTGCCGGTGATACTGTTCTCGACCCTTTCTTAGGAAGTGGTACAACATCTCTGGCGGCTAAAAACCTGAATAGAAACTCAATTGGATATGAAATAAACGAGGAATTTCTAACAATCATAAAGGAAAAACTTGGACTAAAACAAAATACTATTTTTCAAGATGCCAGTTTTGAGATAATCAAGCAGGAAGATATAAGGATAGACTTTAAAGAAAAGATTAAGAGATTGCCATATATCTTCAAAGACCCTATCAGATTTGATAAAAAGATTGACCCCAGAAAATTGAGGTTTGGCTCTAAAATAGATAATTTTCATTCTGAAAGGGAAACATATTATACTGTGAAAGAAATAATCTCACCAGAAATTTTGATTTTAAATAATGGATTAAAAATCAGGTTATTGGGTGTAAAAGAAAATCTAAAAAAGAACGGAGAGGCTATTCAATTTTTAAGAGAAAAAACTTACGGACAAAAGGTATTCATAAAGTTCGATACTACAAAGTACGATGAGAAAAATAACTTGCTTTGTTATCTTTACTTATGGAACAAGACTTTTTTAAATGCCCATTTGATTAAAAATGGTTTGGCTGATGTGGACATTGCAAAAGACTATAAATACAAATCTAAGTTCTTAACTTATAGGGAAAGAATATAATGGCAAAAGAATGGATATTAAATCAGGCAAATATGAGATGGGGTCTCACCAAGAAAAGTAAGGTGGGTGCTGTTTCAGATCAAATAAGGAAGTGTGCTCCTAAATCCCTAAAAGAATGGGAAGAATATTACTATAATAATGTCTATTCTAAAGATCATTTAGAGCAACTTGGGAGAAGACTGTATATTAAGATAACGGAAGTATGTCAGGCTGAAATTGAAAGCATAACAGAAGATGATTGTATTGATTTTATTATCAATCTGGTAATTAATAGGACTTTTGATGGATATCAATCTGAGATACAAACCATTTATGGACAGCTACAACAGGCACTGAGTATTAAGCTACAACCTGCTCCTGACGAATGGGATAGAGGGTACAATGTGGATTTTTTTATCGAGGTACAGGATAAATGTATCGGGCTCCAAATTAAACCGGCGGGATATGCCTACATTACCCAGATCATCAATGAGTTAGAATTCCAGAAAAAGACACACGAAAAGTTTACCGCCAAATATGGGGGTAAAGTATTCTATGTTATCTCATTAAAGGAAGGGAAAAAGAAGATTATCTATAACCCCTCGGTTATTGAAGAAATCAGAGAAGAAATTGAGAGATTGAAGAAAGAATGACGCCACCGCATCGCCTAACACAGCATAAAAGGTTCGTGCCTAATGGCATTTAGTCAAATTTTTGCTTCGCAAAAACTTCTTTTATGCTGGGAACGTTAGCTGAAATTCGGCAACATTAGAGGATCTTGGAGTTGAGGTAAATAAAAAAAGTGGGTGAGACAAATTTTGTGACATTTTTGACACCTGATGATAGAATTAGACATCATCACTTCAGTGTTAAAGGAATGGTAAGAGAGTTCACTATTCAGTATGAGGCTTTTATTCTTGGTGGGTGGTGTCCTGTCATTAGGTACGACACTGCCCATGGGTTTGCACATCTCGACAGGATGCATCCAAATGGGTCAGTAGAAAAAGTGCCTCTTCTCTATTGGGATTATAATGAGGCATTGACCTTTGCCCAGTATGACATTAAGTCAAATTGGGAGTGGTATCGTGAAAGATACGAAAAGGAGAGGGGGAAATGAACAAAAAGGAACTATTTGAGAAAAATTTAGAACTGACTACAGAATTTAGTAGGTATGTTTTGGAACATCCTGAAGTTGCAAAGCGTATACCTAAGGATGCAATAGTTGTGATTCTACCTGAATATGACCAAAAACTGGCAGAGGAAAATATTAAGATGGCAAAGGCAAGGAGAGAGAAAAATCAGGCAATGGTTCTTGTGAGAGTTAGAAAACTTGCTCCACTGAGAAAGTCCAGATTAGTTGAGCCCACAGTAGAGATAGTGCCTGCTTGAAAGAAAGGTTGCTCAGCAAAAATATTGCTGAACTTCATATTAAATTATACTAAAGGCTTATTTGTCCGCCTTTTGCTACGAAGTAGGGTTGGCGGACAAGTCGTGAAAAAACGAAATCGCAGTTTATCCCGAGCCCTGCTGTGACTTCACTACGACAAGAGAAAAATTATCTTTTTAACGATTTTTTAAAAGTCTTTAGAAATCGTTCTTTTGCACAAATAACGGGCTGGGATGCTGAAATGATGATTCTTAATTGAAGTGACAAGATGAGGATAGATATAGAAAAGAGATAGAGTAAAAACCTTTTAATTTTACAACACTACGGAGTTAAAAGAGTTGAATTACAAAGAATTCAGAGAAATAACATCATTGGAAAGTGAAAAATGAGAGAAAATTCCAAATGAATCATAAGGGATAGAGACAAAAATGATGAATAGAAAGGAAATGTTCGGAAAGATTGCTCAAATACTCAAAAATCAAGGGGCGAGAAAGATAGCCATCTTTGGTTCTTACCTAAGAAGGGAAGAAAAACCAGGTAGTGATATGGATATTATGGTAGAGTTTTCGGAGAGAAAAAGCCTTCTTGAACTTGTAAGAATAGAAAGAGAGTTGTCTGAAGCCCTGGGAATCAAAGTGGATTTGTTAACGGAAAAATCTATAAGCCCATACTTGATTGATACAATAAAGAAAGAAATGAAGGTGATTTACGGATGAAAAAGGACAACTCTACTTACTTGAGACATATATTAGATGCCATATCCAGGATAGAAGAATATACCCAAGAGATAAAATACGAAGACTTCTTGGATAACCATCTTATACAGGACGGGGTAATAAGACAGATTGAGAGACCTTATTGGCGGAAATTGAAAGAAAACGCAAAGGAGAATTAAAAGAAGAAGGTTATTTATGGGAAGAAATTTTAATTTAACCACCGAAAACACTGAAAGCACAGTCCCGACTTGTCGGGATGAACTTTTCGGTGAATTCTGTGACTTCAGTGGTTTATCTTGAAACAAAGGAGAATTTTTTATGGAAATAGTCGTCTGTCTTAAAAGAGTGCCTGATACAGCTGAGGCAGAAGTGAAAATTGCCCCTGGAGAAAAAGAAATCGTCAAAGACCGCTTGGTCTTTGATATTAACGAAGCAGATAACTACGCCTTGGAAGAGGGATTACTTTTGAAAGAAAAATTTGGTGGCACGGTAACTTTGTTAACCCTCGGTTCCAAAGAGAGTGAAGATGTTTTGCGAATGGGTTTGGCTAAGGGAGCAGATTCAGCTATTAGACTGTATGACGAAAAATTTTCTAATGCTGATGGATATTGTACTGCAAGAATTTTGGCTCAGGCAATAAAGAATCTAAAGTTTGACTTGATTCTTACTGGTTGTATCGCCAGCGATGATGGCTATACTCAGGTGGGAGTGACCTTGGCAGAACTCTTAGACATTCCTCATGCTTCTCTGGTTACCGGACTGGAAATAAAAGATAAGATAATCAAAGTCAACCGAGAACTTGAAGGGGGACTGTTAGAAGTATTAGAGATTTCTCTACCGGCACTTCTCACTATTCAGACAGGAATCAATGAACCCCGCTATGCTTCAGTTATCGGAATTAAACGAGCTGGACAAAAAGAGATAAAAGTTTGGGGAATGAATGAAATAGGTTTAAAAGAAGAAGAAACCGGAGAAAAAGGCTCAAAAATTTTATTGGAACAAGTCTTCTTCCCTCCCGTAGGAAAAAGAGCCGAGATTCTACAGGGAACAAATGAGGAAGTCTCTGCGCAACTTTCAGAGATATTCAAGACAAAAGGACTACTTTGATGCACTATCAACTAAACGATTCTTCCACAGATTAGCACAGATTCACCCCGCACCTATCCTCCACGATGCCAATCAGCCAATTTAGGATAGGTGCGGGGTGAAGAGATACAAGATGAGCACAGATGTCGTCGGAAATATCTGTGTCCATCTGTTTCTTTTAATCTGTGATTATCTGTGAAATCAGGAGTATTACGATGAATAGAGAAATTTTTGTACTGATTGAACATCGGCAAGGAGAGATTAGAGATATTAGTTTTGAGATGCTAACTAAAGCCAGAGGGCTGGCTCAAGAAAAACAGGTAAAAGTCTGTGCTCTCCTCTTTGGTACCAACTTGGAAAATCTAATTGAAAAGACCACTTCATTTGCGGATAAAGTTTTGGTGGTAGAAGATAAAAAATTAGAAAATTTTAATGCTGAATGTTATCAGCGAATCCTAGCAAATCTGCTTCCGCAGTATAATCCGTTTCTTACTTTGATTGGGCATACGGCCTTTGGGGTCGATTTAGCTCCGAGTTTAGCGGCGCAGTTAAACTTTCCTTTAGTGACTGATTGTGTTGATTTGAAATGGGAAGACGAAAGGCTTGAGGCAATTCGTCAGATGTATGGTGGTAAGGTCAATGCTCGGATTTCATTGATGGAGGCGTCATCATATTTAGCAACGATTCGTCAAGCAGCTTTCCCGGTGGGAGAAGGAAATCTGAAGGCTGAGGTTGTTAAGATTGAATCACTACTGGAAGAAATTGCCTACCGAAAATTTATTGAATATTTAGAAGCCGCTGTCGGTGAAGTAGACATCACTAAAGCAAATACTGTTATTGCCGTCGGTCGTGGGATAAAGGAACAAAAAAATCTTGCCTTGGTGGAAGATTTAGCTAAAACACTTGGTGGAGTTTTGGCTTGCTCCAGACCAGTTGTTGATGCCGGTTGGCTGCCAAAAGACCGGCAAGTGGGGTCTTCCGGCAAGACGGTGAAACCAAAATTGTATATTGCCATTGGAATCAGCGGGGCGTTTCAGCATATTTCCGGAATGAAAAATGCCGAAACCATTATAGCGATTAACAAAGACCCGAATGCCCCGATCTTTGCTGAAGCACACTATGGGATAGTGGGAGATTTGTTCAAGGTAGTGCCGGTATTAAAAGAAAAAATTGCTGAAATAAAAAGATGAGAGGCTCTGTAATGTAAAAATGAAACCACGGATTGAACGGATTTTCACAGATTATTTGAAAAGGTAATTAGGTAATTAAGTCATTAAGTTATTTAACATTGACTCAATGACCCAATAACTCAATTTGGTGTTTATCCGTGTTAATCTGTGGTTATAGAAGCAAATGAAGGTAGAAATAGTTAAAGCATTGCAAGAGAATCTCGGAACTCATTTTAGAGCCTGTGCACTCTTTGGCTCTTTTGCCAAAGAAAATCCCTCCCCACAAAGTGACATTGACCTTCTGGTAGTTACTAAAGAATTAGAACAGGATAGAATCAAAAGAAGAGTGCGAATATACCGAGCATTGAAGGAAGTAAAGAAGAAATTGGGAAGAGATTTTTCCATTGTTGATTTAGAATTAGAAGAATTGAAGGATTTAACTTTGCTTCTCGTAAATATTGCTGAAGAGGGCATAATTCTCTATGATCAAGAAAAAGAGTTGACTCGTCTCTTTCAGAAGATAAAAAGTGCAGTGGAAAAAGCTGGACTTGTAAGATACAATACCAAGGATGGAAAATATGGTTGGAAACCACAGGTTCCTTTGCGAAGGGATCAGAGGATTGTGCTGAAACTTGAAGGGTAAAAATGGATAACAAAGAAGAATCTTACTATAGATTTAATCTTGCCCGAAAATATCTTGAAGAAGCAGAAAGAGATTTTGAGAACAAAGAGATCGTAGATACAGTGCGAAAAGTTCAACTGGCAGTGGAAAACGGAATGAAGGCAGTTATTTCTTGTTTTTCGCTACCAAGTTGGAGCCATGACCCTTCAGATGAACTTGAGAAGGTTCTGGAAGAAAATAAGAAAGAAATTGAGAAGCTAAAAGGAAACTTCTTAAGCCGACTTAGAAGAGGTGAGGAATTAGCCAGAGAATTAGCCCCCGAACACGGAAGAATAACATACGGTGAACCTCTCAAGCGAATCACTCCTTGGGAACTCTACGATACCTCCTATGCCCAAGAGATTCTCCAAAAGTCAAAAGAGGTGATAAAGAGTGCGGAGGAGTTTATTAGAGAATGGTTTAGGGAATGAAAAATGCCGGAACCATTTGAAATATGGGCCTGAAGATCAGAAAGTTAAACAAAAACGATGCTGTGATAATTTCCCAAGCCTTCTCGGAAATTGGTTGGAATAAACCTACATTACAATACGAAAATTATTATTCTGAACAATGTGAAGGAAAAAGGGTAGTGTTGGTTGCTTTGCTAAATGGAAAATTCGCAGGTTATCTAACAATCGTTTGGCAATCTGGATATCCCTACTTTAAAGAAAATAATATTCCCGAAATAATGGATTTAAATGTGCTGCCAAAATATCGAAGACAAAAAATCGCCACTAAGTTAATGGATGAAGCAGAGAAAATAGTATCAAATAAATCAAAAATAATCGGTATCGGTGTTGGATTAGCTCCGGGGTATAATGCGGCCCAACGGATGTATGTGTTAAGAGGTTATATACCAGATGGATTAGGAGTTACTTACAAGGGTAAATATGTGAGACACGGACAGAAAATTATTGCTAACGATAGTTTAATTTTGTACCTTACCAAAAAACTTAAATAGGTTTTTATGTAGCCGATGAAAAACGAGAGATAAAACAGAATGTGCGGAGTGGTGAATACCTTCGCAAGCTTCGGAATTTCAATAACCACGGATTTAACGGATTATACGGATTAAAATCTGTGAAAATCTGTGTTAATCTGTGGTTTCATATCTTGTAAGCAAGGGGGATTAGAATTGTCTGATGTCAAAATAGGTGTTTATGTCTGCCACTGCGGGATAAATATTGCAGGTGCGGTAGATGTAGAAGAGGTTACTAAGTTTGCTCAGTCTCTGTCTGGTGTTGTAATTGCCCGCAATTATACTTATATGTGCTCTGACCCCGGACAGGAAATAATCAAAAAGGACATAAATGAATCAAGGCTCAATCGGGTAGTTGTTGCTGCCTGCTCTCCCGGAATGCATGAACCTACCTTTAGAGGAGTAGTCTTTGATGTGGGATTAAATCCGTATCTTTTTGAAATGGCTAACATCCGAGAACAGTGTTCCTGGGTTCACGATGACAGAAGATTAGCCACGGAAAAGGCGAAGCGCCTCATTTCAAGTGCTGTAGCTAAGGCAAAATTTTTAGAATCACTTTCTGAGAAAGAAGTCGTGGTTACTAAATCAGCATTGGTAATTGGGGGGGGAATTGCTGGAATTCAATCAGCTCTGGATATTGCTGAGGCAGGTTTCAAAGTCTATTTAGTAGAGAAAGACCCGAGTATCGGTGGAAGAATGGCTCAACTGGATAAAACTTTTCCTACTTTAGATTGTTCAGCCTGCATACTTACGCCCAAAATGGTGGATGTGAGCAGACACCCAAATGTTGAACTTCTCACCTACACCGAGATTGCCGAGATTCAGGGATATATCGGAAACTTTAAAGTGAAGATAAATAAGAAAACAAGATATGTTGACGAAGTAAAATGTAATGCCTGTGGTGACTGTGCTGTAGCCTGTCCGGTTGAAGTTGCCAGTGAATTTGATGTAGGATTAGCTAAAAGAAAGGCAATTTACCGTTCATTTCCCCAAGCGGTACCAAACATATTTACAATTGATAAGAGAGGAATATCTCCCTGTCGAATTGCCTGTCCCGCTGGAGTAAATGCTCAGGCCTATATTGCTCTCATCAGTCAGGGCAGGTTCATTGAAGCATTGGAACTGGAGCGTCAGACGAACCCATTTCCCTCAGTTTGTGGAAGAGTATGCAACCATCCCTGCGAAAAAGATTGCACTCGGGGCAAGTTAGATGAACCCATAGCCATCGCCTCGTTAAAACGCTTCCTTTCTGACTACGAAATATTAAAAGAGAGAAAACTTCCTTCTCCAACAGAAAAAATTTACGGAGACAAAAGGGTAGCGGTGATTGGTGGTGGACCAGCTGGGCTCAGCACCGCATATTTTCTTGCCCAAAAAGGTTATCCAGTGACAATCTTTGAATCACTTCCAGTATTAGGAGGGATGTTAATAACTGGAATTCCTGAGTTCAGACTTCCCAGAAGCGCCATTAATAATGATATTGAATATATTCTAGCTACAGGTATTGAAGTAAAAACAAATATCACTATTGGGAAAGATTTGACGATAGGCGACTTATCCACTCAGGGGTTCAAAGCAGTCTTCATTGCGGTTGGTGCTCATCAGAGCCTAAAGTTAAATATTCCGGGAGAGGAACTGGAAGGCGTATTTTCCTGTCTTGAATTCTTAAAAGAAACAAATCTTGGTAAGAAACCAAAAGTTGGTAAAAGGGTAGCGGTGATTGGTGGTGGAAATGCGGCGGTGGATGCTGCCCGAGTGGCCTTAAGACTTGGCGCTGGGGAAGTTTCCATTGTTTATCGCCGTTCCCGAAAGGAAATGCCAGCAAACGAATGGGAGATTGAAGAGGCAGAGAAGGAAGGAGTGAAAGTGATTTTTCTTGCCGCTCCCATAAAATTTTTTGGGAAAGATAAGAAAATTGAGGGAATGGAATGCTTGAGAATGCAACTTGGTCCACCTGACGTCTCTGGAAGGAGGAGACCTATTCCCTTAGATGGTTCGGAATTTATTGTCCCTGTGGATACCGTAATTACCGCAGTGAGTCAGGCTCCTGACCTTTCACTATTGCTCAAAGATACTGAGATTGAAACTACAAAATGGCCTACCGTGGTGGTTAACCCCGAAACACTGGCGACATCAGTTCCTGGTGTTTTTGCCGGAGGCGATGCAGTATCCGGGTCCGCCACTGTAATTGAAGCGGTGGCAGAAGGACAAATCGCCGCTAATTCTATAGACGCTTACCTCTCACATCAAGAATTACCAAAAAAGGGAGAAACAAGAAAATCTGCGTTACTTTCGGATGAAGAAATATTAAAATTTCCTAAAAGACCTAGAGTAAAAATGCCTAAAATTTCCTTGGAAGAGAGATATCATAATTTTAGGGAAGTAGAAACAGGTTTTTCTGAAGAGCAAGCAATAGTAGAAGCAAAACGATGTCTCAATTGTTCAGTCTGCTGTGAATGTATGCAATGCATCAAGGTTTGTAAGCCAGAAGCAATCAATCATAACCTAGAAAATCAGTTAGTAGAAATAGATGTTGGCACAATCGTTGTGGCAGTTGGGTTTAATTCTTTTGATGCGAGACTAAAACCAGAATACGCCTACGGAATCTATCCAGAAGTAATCACTGGTTTAGAATTTGAAAGACTCTCTTCGGCTTCCGGACCAACTCAAGGAAGAATTACTATTAATGGCAAAGAGCCAAAGAAGATAGTTTTCGTTCAATGCATCGGTTCTCGGGACAAAAGCCTTGGTAATGAATATTGTTCCCGAGTCTGCTGTATGTATACAGCCAAGCAGGCCCATCTGATAAAAGAAAAGATAGAAGGGGCTGAGGTGACCGTTTTTTATATTGATGTGCGGGCATTTGGAAAAGGTTTTGAGGAATTCTATGACCGGGTAAGAAATGAAGGAGTTATCTATCGTCGAGGAAATGTCTCAGAAATCTATAGAAAAAAGAATAAAATAATTGTCCGAGCTGAAGATACTCTACTGGCTCAGCCGATAGAAGTAGAGGCAGACTTAGTGGTTTTGGCTACTGGTCTTGTTCCAAAGACGGAAAGCAAACAGTTGGCTCAATTGCTTAAACTTTCAAGATCACCCGATGGATTTCTCTTAGAAGCACATCCCAAATTGCGTCCAGTAGATACAATGGTTGATGGAATCTATTTAGCTGGCTGTTGCCAAGGGCCTAAAGACATTCCCGAAACAGTAGCTCAGGCTAAAGGGGCGGCTTCCTCAGCGATGATTCCTCTTTCACAGGGGAAGGTTAAGATAGAACCGATTGTCTCGGTGATTGACGAAGAGTTTTGTTCTGGATGTCGCATCTGTGAAAGCCTTTGTGTCTATCAAGCACTTTCGTTTGAGTCTGAGAAAAAAATTATGCAGGTTAATGAAATCTTATGTAAAGGCTGTGGGGCTTGTGGTGCTGCCTGTCCCACCGGAGCGATAGACATCGCTCACTTTAAGGATAGACAGATTTTGGCCCAGATTTCCGCAATTTGTGGTTAAAAGTGTAAGTAGTTAAGGAAGGGATTGGCGAGATTATAAATGGAGATATGGATATTCAAGAGATCAAAGCGAAAGTTCGTGATAGCCAATATTCTTACAGCCATCATGCCGAGATTGAACGAAGAGCGGAAGGATTAACTTTTGTGCAAGTGGAAGAAGCTCTTTTGAATAGCCAAGTCCTTGAGCAATATTCCGATACGGGGCGTGGTGAAAGTTGCCTTGTCGTGGGTTTTGCTGGAGAGATACCTATCCATGCCGTGTGCGGTTGGCGTGGGGAAAAAGTTGTGCTTGTCACCGTATATATTCCACGTCCACCAAAGTTCATTGACCCTTGGACGCGAAGGAGGAAAGAAGATGAAGAAAATCTGTAATTTTTGCGGCAGTGACCGCTATGAGGAACGAAGAATTGAGTATCTCTATAGCCACGAGGGAAAATACTTGATAGTGTTCAATACGCCAGTTGAAGTATGTCTAAACTGTGGCATGGTCTACTACGACGCCACTGTCCTCAAGGAAATCGAGCGCCGGTTCTTCGCCATCTATAGTAAAGCAGAAAAACCAGACCGCTACCTTGAAGTGCCAGCCAAAGAATTTGTTTGATCCTCAAAAAAGCGTGAAAATGTAAAAAGTAGCTGAAGACCCTTGAGAATACTGAAAGCCATTAAAGAGACTACTTGCAAAAACGAATTTTTTTTAATTTTCAATTTGTCTATCTTCAAAAAAGCAGTTTTAAATTGATATTGATAATGATAATCTTTAGGTAAATTTAACACATTGCGACTTCCCATTTTTGTAAGTTTTGCAGGGATTACTAGTGCTTTGTGACACTAATTTTTGATATTGTAATAGAACCTGTTAAGTTTCTTACGAGCAATGTTCTTTGTAAACTGCCAGGAAACGGTTGCTTTCTGACGATTACGTTGTCTGACCCAAGCA
>JBFLXN010000051.1:0-16479 GCA_040755715.1 Candidatus Edwardsiibacteriota bacterium | reverse complement strand
AGGTACCTCCTCTTTAGAGGAAGCCTACCATAATTAATCAAACCTTCGTCAAGAGACCATTACGACCAATTCTATATTTCTAAATGACCAAAAATAACTCAGAATTTGCACCGAAATCGGTGAAGCCGCCGCCAATGAACTTGTCAATGGTCCCCTCGTATTTATAGACTATCTCCACTAATGCTCTGAAGCATTTGTTCATCACCTCGGTTACTTCTTCCGGGTCCAACACCTCGGACATAGCCGTAAAACCGGAGATATCGGCAAACAGCACGCTGACCTGCTTCCGTTCGCCTTCAATCTCACCTCGGCTTTTGGCTATCTTCTCGGCCAGTTCCTTGGGGATATAGCTATGCACCTGTTTTAGCCGAAGTTCCAATTCTTCGGCCCGGCGCAGTTCGGCCAAGTTGGCCCCGCACTCCCCGCAGAATTTCTGGCCTTCGGGATTCTCAAAATTACATTTAGGGCATTTCATATCTAAATTCGTGTGATGTGTAATGTTGGATGTGGAATGAAATTATTCCAGACTTTTGATTAGTCTTCCAAGCATATTGCAGATATAAATACAATCTGACCTTAAGTTTTTGTATTCTTCTTCTGTTATCTGTTGTTCGCTAGAAAGTATAGATATCATTAGAATACACTCCCGGCCCGAATTCAATGCTATATTATAAAACTGTGATTTGCCTTTCTTTGAGCCTTTTCCACTCCCTTCAGCAATATTATTGGCAATTGAAAGTGCTGACCTGGTGAACTGTTCTCCTATAGAATAACGATATTCTCTTGACAATTTTCTGTATATCTTAAAGACCTTGCTGACAAATTTCAGTGCCATTCTATAAACTTCCAGTCTTTCAAAATCAAATATGTAATTCTGATAGGGTTCATTACACATGACACATCTCACATTACGCCGTCTTTTTTCTTCTACTTCTCTTTCTAGGAATAAGTTTGGACACTTCATAAGTTCTTACCCTGAATCTGGTTCACCCTAAAAGCCATTTCCATAAAGGGATAAACCTAATTTTTCGCGAGGTGCCAAACCAACTTATCTTGGTGTCAGCCTCATAATCTTCAGTGATTACAAGCAGGTTTTTGCATTTCAGCTCTTGACTTGCTCTGATTAAGGCTCTTGTCTCACGCTTTTTAGTTTCCACATCTGTAATATCATAACATACCTGTATCAGTTGCTTAACTTTTATATCTTGTTTAACCACAAAGTCAACTTCTTCGTTGTTTTGCTTCCAATGGTAGATTTCTTTATCCTGCGTATCTCTAAGCAGGGTAATCGCAACGATGTTTTCATAAAGCCGGCCATAGTCGTTGGAAAACTTTGTTGAAATTCTATTTATGAACCCAGTATCAATGAAATAGACTTTTCTTGGATATTGCAACTGATTTTTGATTTTATAGGAAAAAATCGGCACACTGAACATAAAATAGGCATTTTCAATATACGAGAGGTATTTTTGCAAGGTAGCTTTTCCCACTGGATAATTTAAGCTTTTCAGGGTATGGTGCAGTTTGCTAATGGAATAGCTTGTGGAATTAAGCAGAAGTCTGAGCAGTGCCTTTAGTGCTTCTTCATTTTCAACTTTATTCCTCTCAATTATATCTCTTCGCACCACAGTTTGATAATAGGAGTTAATTATCTCGGACTTCATAGTTATATTTGAGAGAACAACTTCGGGCATCGCACCGTATCTCAAATATTCGTCCAGGGCTTTTAACAACCTCGTCTTTTCATCCGCCACATAATCGACTACTTTGAGATCAAATGATAGATTCCTAAAAGTTAAAAACTCATTGAATGTTAAGGGGAATACCTTGACTTCAAAAAATCTTCCCCGCAACTCAGTAGGGATTTCTTTACTTGACATCTTAGATGACGAACCAGTAACAAAAATTCGTATCTTTTCACTTTCGTAAACTCTTCTTAACCATTTACTCCATTCAGGCATATTTTGTATTTCATCCAAGAAGAGAACCTTTAGCGGTTTTTCAAAAAGTTGTTTAATAGTTGGAAGTAATACAGTAATAAATTCAGTCTTTAATGGAATTCTTTCATCTTCGAAATTCAGGTAGACGATTTCTTCTTTCGTATCACTAATCAGCAATCTCTTCATCAGGTTGTAGAGCAAGTATGTCTTACCGACTCTTCTGAAACCGGTAATGACTATCAATTTTAATGGTTTGGTTCCAAGATAATCTGAAAGATCAATCTCTCGGTCTAAGGAATCTGGCAATTCCCTCTTTTTCCATTCATATAAAAGTGTTTTTATTGTTTCCTTCATAGAACGATTTTATCTCCTTTTTGTTCTACTTTAAGAAAAGTCCACATTGCTAATTTTTCAAATGGGCAAACTTCTGAACCCGACGTAGCTCGGCCAAATTGGCCTCGCACTCTCCGTAGAACTTCTGGCCCCCTCGGGATTTTCAAAATTACATTTTGAGCATTTCATAAAATTAGCTGTTAGCCTCTTTCAATTTTAGATTCTTTAAGATTCAGTAGCTTTGATAGATTATCAACTTTAACAGTATTTCTTGCTTTGCGATACCAATCAATAGCCTCTTGCAAATATCTTGTGCCCTTTTCTATATCTATTCGTTGTTCAATAAGCAATTTACCATAATCTGCATAGACCTTTATTAAGATTTCTCTACCTTCTTTCAAATTTTCTAATATAGGTACGAAGGTGGCAAAGGTATTATTTGCATCATTAAATTTCTTTTGTGCCACTTGTATTCTCGCAATAAGATATTTTACTTCACATTGGTCTAATTTATCTATTTTGTCAGTCATTTGTAACAATTTATTGGCGTATTCCATCGCCTTTTCATACTCTTGTAACTCAAGAAAGCTTTCTGATAGTGAGTTATAAACTCTTTTAAGTTTATCTTTTTTAGCTATGTTCTGTAAATATCTTTCGGCTTTGAGCAGGTATTCTAAAGCCTCCTGTTTGCTACTTTTTTTGTACATAACAACACCAAGTTTAGCATATATTATTGGTAAATCTTCCTCGTAATTATTGGCATTTGAATATCCTAATACGATTTTTAAATATTTCTCTGCATTATCATATTCACCTTTATGAATGTACGCTTCTGCCAACCAAAAATTACGTACGCGAATACGCTTTTCGTCAAACACTATTTCAATGTATTTCTTTAGCATTTCAATCCATTTGTTCCAATCTTCTCGTATACTGCCGTAAAAGTATTGTAAATTATTTAATGCAATAACTTTACCACGCCAGAGATTCATTTCCTCAAAAATTTTAAGTGTCTCAATCCAGTGGTGTTCAGCTTTATCAAAATCTTCAATTTTATCGTAATATTCGCCAAGCATCCTATTAAACCAACCTTTATATTCAGGGTCCCACTCAAGTTTATATTTTTTTAGTGTATCAAATGTTTTCTGTAGATATATCTTTGCATTTTTCATATCGTATATTAGTAAATAAAATTGCATAATCTCTGCATATTCCCTCGCCAATCTATAAAAATTTCCAATTTTTTGTTCAAGTTCTACGGCTTTTCTACGCCAGTATAAACCCCGTGCGATATATAGGTCTCTGCGGTGCCTATTATAATCTTTCGCAAGCATATTATAGTAAACGTCTTGCGACAATCTTTGATATACATCAAGAAGTTTCTCCCACAATTCATACTTTTTAGCCAGCCGATATGCCTTATGTAAACATTTTATTGCACTCGCATAGTCTTCCTTATCTCTACAGATTGCAGACATTTCTTTGTATGCATCAATTATCTCTGGTGTGTCTTCATTACATAGTTTAATCGCTTGGTCTAAATTCTGTGATGCTTCATTACTATTTCCTATATGGCGATTAAATATCCTGCCGAGTTTACTACATACGACACCTACATTATTTTTCTCTCCTTCGTCTTCATAGATTGACTTCAGTTTTTTATAGAAGTTGACTGCCACATCATTATCAAAGTGTTTTAATGCATTCTCAGCTGCCTTGTCTAAATATTTTTTTGCCTTTTCCCACTCCTCAGCCAAAAAATAATGATGCGCTAACATTCCATAAAACTCTTCCAACCGGTCTTTAGATAACTCCTCAATACACTCGCCTACCTTGCGGTGAAACTCTTTCCGTCTCTTCTTTAATAACCCATTATAGGCTACTTCCTGAATTAAAGGATGCTTGAAGATATACTCTAATTCGGTAGAAAGTAGACAGTAGTCAGTAGACAGTTTTTTAAGGATAAATTCTCGTTGTTCAAGATTATTCAAGTGGGTATCTAATTCTTTTTCTAATTGAGTGATATATTCTAAAACCTTCTGGTAGAAACTAAATCCAATAACCGAAGCCGCTTGCAAGACCTGTTTAGCATCATCGGCCAGCCGGTCTATCCGTGATGAAATCAAAAGCTCTATCCGGTCAGGGATCTCTAGAGCGGACACGCCGCCGTCCCCTCTTTTTAGAGGGGAGAGGTGCCAAGCCTCGTCCTTAAAAATCAAAATATCAGAATCTATAAGACTGCGGATGATTTCTTCCACAAAAAATGGATTGCCCTCGGATTTGGTCAAAATAATCGTCTGCAATTGTTCAGGGATGCCAGTTATAAGATTGTTGACCAATTGGTCGGTGTCATCTTTTTCCAAAGGCCTAAGGGCTATCTCCTCAGCCAAATTACCCATTTGCTTTTTTGCCGTTTCCAAGGCGTTCCAGCCAGGTGAGTCCTTCTCCGGTCTCATCACCGCCAATAATAAAATCTGTGATTTATCAACGAAGTTGAGTAGAAACTCAAACAGTTCAACTGATGAAATGTCTGCCCAGTGCCAGTCCTCGAAGGCAAATATCACCGGCCTAAGTTGAGATAAGGCCACGAACAAATCTCTCACCGCACAGAATATCGCCAGTCGCAAACTTTTGGCATCAAGATATTTTACTTTTATCTGGTATTCCTCCTCAACTTCCAATGAAAGCAAAGTCAATATATAAGGATAGACTTCTTCAAATTTATCTGGAAATAGCTTCTTTAGCCTTTCCTTCACCCTTTCTCTCATTGCTTCAGGTTTATCCAATTCCCAGATACCAAAGACAGAACGCAGCATTTCCAGAAACACCCAGTAGGAAATGGTTTTACCATAAGAAAGGCACCTTCCCGGCACCCAGAGAAAACCTTCTTGCAGGGCGTAATTGCCAAATTCCTCGCTAAGTCTAGTCTTGCCAATGCCAGCTTCTCCAGTGATAAATACAACCCGCCCAGTTTTATATTCTTTGACTTTGTTCAATCTCTCCTTAAGCAGTGCAAACTCCTTTTCCCGGCCCACCATCTCGGAGCGGACCATAATCCCGCGAGAGGGACGAGGACGCCTGGCTAATCTCAAAACCTCGTAGGCAACAACCGGCTTGCGCTTGCCCTTCAGTTTTAATGGTGCTACTTCTTTTAAGTCAAATGTCCCTTTAGAAAGCTCGGCCGTCTTTTGGCTAATGAATATCTGTCCCCTTTTGGCCGCGCCCTCCAGCCTGGAGGCCAGATTTACTGTATCACCCATAACAGTGTAGTCCATCCGCAAGTCTGCTCCCACGGTTCCGGCAATTACCCAGCCGGTATTTATTCCAATATGCAGCATCAGACCAGGCTCTTCAATATTCTTTTCTTGGTTAAATCGCTTTATAATTTCCATCATCTCCAGAGCAGCTCTTACTGCCCGCTCCGGATCATCCTCATGCGAAACTGGCGCGCCCCACAACGCCATAATGCAGTCGCCGATGAACTTGTCTATCGTCCCTTCAAATTTGTAGACTATCTCCACCAGTCCTTTGAAGCACTCATTCATAATGGTGGTAACTTCTTCGGGGTCTAAAACCTCAGACATGGCGGTAAAGCCTGAAACATCGGCAAATATCACCGTTACAAACCGGCGCTCGCCTTCTATTTGTCCCTTGCTTTTTCTTATCTTTTCGGCCAGGCTCTCAGGTATAAAGGCCTGCATGGCTTTGAGTCTTGCCTCCAGCTCGGCTTCGCTCTGGGTGTACATTATGGCCGTGCCGCATTCTCCGCAGAACTTTTGGCCTTCGGGGTTTTCAAAGTTGCATTTGGGGCATTTCATGGGTTTATTTTTTTCAGCCACTGATTTACACGAATAAATCTTCTCTATTTCTTTTACTTTATGCACTAACTTCAACTCTTTATAAATCTCCAGCGCCTTGTTGAAATATCTTTCGGCTGTATTTTCGACGGGCAACAATGCCTGTCCTACCAAGTCTCCTAACAACTTGCCATATTCAAAGTAAACATCAGCGAGTGATCTTTTCTGCCCGAGTCTGCTGTAAATTTCCATTGCCTTTCTGAAAAAACATGCCGAAATGTTGATGTGCTTATATGCTGATAAAGAAGAATCCACATCGTCACACAACTGTATCAGTCTGTGAACAGTCTCTTTTAGTTGTGAAGTCTCTAACTCTTCTCCTGTCAAATTCCTTAGTATCTTTCCAAAGGCAAAATAGCCACCTGCTTTCCCAGACTCTGAATCTATTTCCTCGGCAAGTTTCAAGGCTTGTTCTGCATACCCAACTGCCTTCTTAATCCTGTCTTCTGTCTCCTGCCATCTGCCATCTGCCTTCTGCCCTCTGTTCTCTGTCTTTATCTGTAATTCTGCCAAATTTAAATATACTTCTATCAATGTTTTTTTATCTCCTATTTCTTTAAGCATCTTTTCTGATTTTAAGAGATATCTTTTTGCCCTCTTTAATTCACCAATTTCTAAATACACACCTCCTAAATTGCCATTTGTTATGCCCATTCCTTGTTTATCGCCTATTTCTTTGGATATTTCTAAAGACCCTTGATAAAATTCAATTGCCTCATCATATTCACTTTTACGAAAATATACCTTTCCTAAATTGTTACTGGCCGTCCAAATTCCTCGCTTATAGTTTATCTCCTTAGATATTTTTAAAGACTTTTGAAAAAGTTCAATGGCCTTATTATTTTCACCTTTATTATAATACACCACTCCTAAATTACCACTGGCCATTCCAATTCCTTGTTTATCACCTATTTCTTCTGACATTTCTAAATACTTTTGATAAAGCTCAATTGCCTTATCACATTCCCCTTTATCAAGATACACATTACCTAAATTGCCACTGGCTATGCCAATTCCCTGTTTATTTCCAGTCTCCTCTGATATTTCTAAAAACTTTTGATAAAATTCGATTGCCTTATCATATTCACCTTTGTTCCGAGAAATTACCCCTAAATTATTAAATGCTCTTGATTTTATAGTTTTTATCTTTTTCTCAGAGGGCAATTCGCAAATCGCCCCTATTATGTTCAATCCTGTTTCACTTTCTTCCCAGGCTTTTTCAATTTCTCCTTTTACCCAGTAAGTCCAACCTTTGGCTATATGAATTTCAGATTTTTCAAGAATCGCATCTTGTAGGGACAATTCATAAATTGCCTCTACGGCCTCCTCAAGGTATTTTAATGAATCATTAAACTTGCCCTGGTTCCTATATATACCAGCAATCTTTCTTTTTGACCTTGACTGAATTATTTTATCCTCTGCGGCGCTAGACATTTCCCTATAATTTTTTATTGCCTCATCATATTCGCTTTTCAAACTATAAATATCACCCAGTGCTTCATAAGCCTGGCATAATTGGACAGATACAAGGTCTGCCTCTACAATTTTCTCCTCTTTTATAATTGATATTAACTTTTGGAAATATTTTATCGCTTCATCGGTTGCGTATCTTCCCTTTGCTTTTTCACCCGCCCTTTTCAACCATTCAATAGCCTTATCAGGATTATCACTATTAGCATACTGACGGGCCAATATATCAGTAAATTCATCTAATCTATCTCTGTAAATTTCTTCTATTATCTGCGCTGTTTTTTGGTGAAGTTCTCTTCGTTTCTTCTTCAATAAGCCATTGTAGGCAACCTCCTGAAGAAGAGGGTGCCTGAACATATATTCTATTTCAGATTTCAGATTTGCCTGCTCCGCTTCGCGGAGCGAGGCCGGGGAGATTTCAGATTTTTGTATATATTCAAACTCCTCGAGGGCTGTCAGATAAAGGCTCAACATCAGAGCATCAACTCCAGACAGATATTCTAAAATCCGCTCGTAAAAGCTTCTTCCTATTACCGAAGCCGTCTGCAAGACATCTCTTATGTCTGATTCAAGCCTGTCTAATCTTGAGGCAATGACTGCCTGGACTGTATCAGGAATTGAAATAGTTGAGAATTGAGAGTCAGGAGTTGAGAGTTTCCACACACCTCCTTCAAAAATTAAAATACCTAAATCTATCATAGAATGAAGAATCTCTTCAAGATAGAATGGATTGCCTTCTGCTTTGGAAAAAATCTTGTCTTTGAATTCCTCGGGAATGCCAGGTATTTTCAAGAGATGGTAAGTGAGTTGGGTGCTTGCATTATAGTCAAGAGGATTTAAGGTAATTTCCAGAAAGTCCTCACCGAGTCTCTTTTTAATTCGCTCCTTTGCCTTCCAGAACCTCTTTTCCTTATCAATCCGGGATAGACCGATGAATAATAAATTCCCTTTTGATTCCTCTTTTTCTAAAGAGGGAGATGAAAGATTAAAGGCATCAAAGATAAAATCTAAGAGTTCCTGAGAAGTAGAATCAATCCAGTGACAATCTTCAATTACAAGAAGGATAGGCTGTTTCTTAGCTAGGGTGGCTAATAGTTTTCTAATACTTAAAAATATTTGAATCTTCAACGCCTGAGCCTCAAGATATTTTACCTTCTCATTAAGTTCATTAGTGAAATTAATAGAAAATAGATGGGCAATGTACGGCACGATTTCTGGCCAATCTTCAGGGAAAACTTCTTTAGACTTTTTCAGCAGTTTTTCCGAGATTATTTTCACAGAATCCTTATCTGCAATTCCAAATATATTTTTTAGAATCTCTAAGAATGGCCAGTAGATAAGAGTTTCCCCATAAGAAAGACATTGTCCCTCCAACACAGTAATTGGTAATTGGTAATTGGTGATTAACTTCTTCAATTCCTCTAAAAGGCGAGATTTACCCAAACCGGCTTCACCGAAGATGAAGATTGCACCACCCTTACCTTTAGGTAATTTTTCTACTGCTTGTTTAAGTAAACCAAACTCTTTATCCCTGCCTACAAGTGGTGAATAAAGTCCTTTTATACCACGTTTCGGGTCAGGTTTATCCTTTATTTTTAATGGTTTAAATATTCTGACAGGCTCTTCAATTCCTTTAAGAGAAACTGGCGGCAGAGCCTCATAATTAAACAAATATCTTGAGGCTCTGAAGACAGGTTCAGAAACTAATATTTCATCCATTTTGGCAGCATCCTTTAGCCTTGAGGCAAGATTGACCGCATCACCCATTACTGTATATTCCTTCTTTTCAGGAGAACCTACTTCCCCGACAACTACCGTGCCGCTATTTATACCAATATGTAAGCCAAGGTTAGTCTTTGTTTTTAACTCTGAGGTAAGCTTCTCATTTATTTCAGGTAGAGCTTCCATCATCTCTAAGGATGATTTAATCGCCCTTTCTGGGTCATCTTCATGGGTAGCAGGAAGTCCAAACAAAGCAATGACCAAATCACCTTCGTATTTATGGATTGTACCTCCCTGCTGGATGATGGGTTGATTAAGATGTTCAAAACAAATATTAGCCACCTCTCGGACATCCTCAGGGTCAAGATGTTGGGCTAAGGCAGTGAAGCCTGATAAATCAGCAAAAAGAATGGTAATTAAACGCCGTTCTTCTGATTTTTGAGACATAGAAAGACTCTACTCTGTTAAAGAAACGGAAACGGAGGAGACGGAGTAATCGTAGAATTCTAAGAGATTCTGACATTTCCTTCGTTTCCCCCGTTTCCTGCGATTTCTGCCTTTCCTTCTCTAACGGGGTTTAACTGGAATATTAGTGATAATTAAATTCCCCTGTCCATCAGAGAAGAGATAAATTCTTGTCTTTTTCTCTTTGGGTTTCTTAGTCTCAATTGTTTTGGATGATTTCGCTACTTTTTTCGTATTTTCTGTCGTTTTATTCTGCTGATATTGACTGATTATTCCTGAAACATATTTCTGCGTTTCTGGAAAAGGAGGTATTTCTCCATACCAGATGACTCTTTTAGGTCCGGCGTTATAGGCTGCCAATGCGAGTTCTGTCGCTCCCTCAAATTTATCCAACATTTCCCGCAGGTAATGTGTTCCGGCTTCTATATTTTCAGCGGGGTCAAAAGGGTCATTGACACTAAATCTCATAACTGTTTCTGGCATAATTTGCATCAATCCCATTGCCCCCTTAGAAGATACCGCCTTTGGGTTGAAGCCTGATTCGGCTTCAATCACCGCTTTTATCAAAGATGGGTCAAGGCAATATTTGGCCGCTGCCGCCATAATTAAGGTATCATAAAGTGAATTACCTCTCGGTGGACGAACTGCTTCAAGTGTAGGTATATTCGTAATTACCAGCCCATCTTTTTTATCCAGGCGATAATAAATCTGGGCGAAAATTGGTGGAAAGGAGAGGAAAAGACAAAAAAACACAAAAGCAAAGGACGGAATTAATCCCGCCCTTTTGAAGAAGGAAGTTCTGTATTTTGCCACGAATAAACACGAATTTACACCATTTTTATAGGATAGTTCTTTATAGAACATTTTGTTTTTGATTCGTGTTAATTCGTGGTTCCATTTCTTCATTAAAGAATCGCTTCCTCTGTTTCCGGGTCAAAGAAATGTATCTTTTCAGTATTAACTATCAGTTCCACTTCTTCTCCATATTTTGGTTCTTTTTCAGCTTCAATACGAGCTATAAATGATGTTTTGCCCGCAATCAAGGTGAGATATATTTCATTACCAATTGGTTCCACTATTTCCACTGTAGCCTTTATTTTTAAGAAAAATAAAGCCGTAGTTTGCTCAGAGGTATTTTCGTTCAAGTCTTCCGGCCGAATTCCGCAAACTATTTTTCTGTCAAGGTAAGAATAGAATTTTTTCTCACTGGGAAGGCTCCAAGAAAAATCTTCACCAGCAAATAGAAAATTCTCATCACCTTTTGTAATTTTTGCTTCAAAAAAATTCATCGCTGGACTGCCAATGAATCCAGCGACAAATTTGTTGCTCGGTTTCTTATAGACATCCAGTGGTTTTCCAATTTGTTGAACAATCCCCTCTTTCATTACTATGATTCTATCGCCCATACTCATTGCTTCTAACTGGTCATGGGTAACATAAATAATAGTTGTGCTCAATTTACCGTGCAATTTCAAAAGTTCTGTTCTCATTTGTCCGCGCACTTTGGCATCAAGATTAGAAAGAGGCTCGTCAAAAAGAAACACTTTGGGGTTACGCACAATAGCCCTCCCTACCGCCACTCTTTGTTGCTGTCCACCGGAAAGGGTTCGAGGCTTGCGATTCAAGAGATGACTAATTCCTAATATTCTGGCTGTTTCATTAACCTTTTGTTCAATCTGATTTTTCGGATATTTTTGCAATTTTAGAGCAAAAGCCAAGTTGTCATAGACAGTCATATGAGGATAAAGGGCATAATTTTGAAAGACCATAGCAATCCCTCGGTCTTTGGGAGGAAGACCATTCACTAATTTCCTATCAATGTAAATTTCACCTTTGGTTACCTCATCTAATCCGGCAATCAATCGGAGAATGGTAGTTTTGCCACAGCCTGAAGGACCAACCAAGACAACAAATTCTTTGTCTTCAATTGTCAGATTAACATCTTTTACTGCTACTACCTTAGACTCAAAAATTTTTGTTACTTCTTTTAGAACTACCTGGGACATAATCGCTCAAGGCAAAAGGTAAAGTGCAAAATGCAAAATGAAAGGGAAAAACAATGTGTCTCCGTCGTGGATTAAGTCTTGTTCAGCTATTTGGAAAAGAATTTGAGGATATTGATGAGAGTTTCTCGTAAATTACGACGGTCAAGAATGAGGTCAACCATTCCGTGTTCCAATAAAAATTCAGAACGTTGGAAACCCGGAGGTAAGGTTTGTTTCACTGTCTGCTCAATCACTCGGGGTCCAGTAAAACCCAATAAGGCTTTTGGTTCAGCAATAATAATGTCACCTAAAGAAGCAAAGGAAGCCATCACTCCAGCCATCGTAGGGTCTGTAAGAATACCAATATAAGGAACTCCGGCTTTAGCCAGTTCAGCCAGACGAGCCGAAGTCTTTGCCATCTGCATCAGTGAAAGAATGCCCTCTTGCATTCTCGCCCCTCCACCTGAAGCGGTAAGAATAATCAGAGGTATTCGTTTTTCTAAGGCCAATTTAATAGCTTGACTTATTTTTTCTCCCACCACCGAGCCCATACTGCCGCCCATAAACTCAAAATCAGTAATGGCAAAAACCACTGGATAACCACCAATAGTAGTTTCAGCAGTTACAGTTCCTTCTTTGATGTTTAATTTTTCAGAAGCCTTTTTATATTTTGCTTTGTATTCTGGAAAATTCAAAGGGTCAGAAGCGCTGAGGTTTGCATTAAATTCTTGTAATTTCCCATCGTCTAAAAGAATTTCCAGATACTGGCGATAGCCAAACCGAAAGTGATGTTGGCATTTAGGACAAACCCATAAATTTTTGTCTAATTCCTTTCTATAAATAATCTCACCGCAATCATCGCATTTTATCCAAAGCCCATCAGGCACTGAACGCTTTTCTTCCGAAGTAATCCCTCGTTTTTCTTTTTTAAACCAAGCCATCTTCTTCCTCCCTACCACTCTTCTACAATTCTTCGCAATATGTCTTCGGCCAATTTGGTAATAGCCGCTTCTACCTCTACTGATTCTGAATCAGGATGGGCTGAGCCAATTGTCCATCCTTCTAAGTTTTTTTCTTCCCAGATAATTTCATCATTCTTCAAATCCTTATAAGTTACTTGAGCAAATATTCTAAATTTATAACTTTCAACTACTTCCAGCGTGGTATAGCTGAAAGGCTCGCGTTTATACTCAACAATTTGTCCCGAAAGTAATCCTTCGGCTTCTTTCTGTTCCACCAGGCGCAGACGATTATCTCTGACAAATGTGTTTCTTATTATCTCAGTGATTTTTTCTTTAAGTCTCAATCTGGTCTCATCAGGAAGTGAACAATCAAAAGCAGGAACAGCCAGAGTCCGTATGCTACTACGACCTCTCTCCGAGGTCGTGTAATAGACGCAACCACCTATTAGAAGGAAAAAGACGAAAGAATAGAAGACAGGCTTCACTTTGCTTTTCCAGAAAATTTTCCTACTTACACCAGGCCGCGTATTAAGTTAAGATTAAGTATAACAAAATAAAAAAAGAAAGCAGAAAAAGAAAAGGAGACCTTTAGCTGGAACTTGGCAGGTTTTTTGCCGGGGGACCCAGATAGTAACCCTGACCCAAAGTAACACCTAATTCCTTAAGTGTCTTAAATTCCGCCTCAGTCTCAACTCCTTCAGCGATAATAAAGGCTTTGATTTTTTCTGCCAATATAATCAGCATCTCCAAGAGTTCACGTTTGATGAGGCTTTTATCAATTCCTCTCACTAAAGAAATATCAAATTTTAAAAATTCTGGTTCAACCTCGGCAATCGTTTGTAGAGAAGCGTAACTAGCACCCATATCGTCAATCGCCAGAGAAAAGCCTTGTTCTTTCATAGCCCACAGCACTTTTTGAAAAATTTCTTTTTTTTCTATTGCCACTCGCTCAGTTATTTCCAGAACAATATTTTGAGATTTTAGCCCGACTTCACTAGCTATTTGTTTCAACTTTCCTGCTTGAAGTTCTGGGTCTGACAGAGCTTTCGCCGAAGTGTTGAGAAAAAGACGGGCCTCACTCTGTAAACCGATGGCTGAACTCAGAGCCTTTCGGCAACAGAGTCTCTCCAATTCCATCAACATTTCTGTTCGTTCAGCAAAAGAAAAGAGAGTCTCAGAATCTTCAAAATAACTTTTTTGAGGACCTCTACTTAAAGCTTCGTACCCAAAAATATCAAGAGAGTCAAGATAAACAATGGGTTGATAAAAGATAGCAATTTCATTTCTCTTCTTTCTATCTGATATAAGGCAATTCTTTTGGTCTCTTCTATTCCTTGGTAGATACACCGTTCCATTCTAATCATTGGGTCCCGAACAATCAGCGCCACTCCTCGGTGAATCGCTATTTTCTGAGGTATCTTTTCCGGATAAAGGCTAAACATAGAAGACTTCAGATGAATTTCAATCTCTTCAGCTAGACCTTCCAAATAGGCTTCCGTCACAGTATCGCCAGTATTGGTAGAAGAAATGAAGAGTAAAATTTCGTCACCTCTCACATTGAGAATAACGAGAATATCTTCAGAGGCAAATATCTTTCTCTTGAGTTGCTCTATTGCTCTGGCGAATTCTCTAATCGCCTGGTCATATACATCCCATCCATAAATCGCTTCAATGCATCCGTCTTTACTGAAAGAAAGATAGATAAGACCGATTTGTCCTCTATCTTCTAATAGTCGCCGAATCTCCTCCAGGACTAACGGAAGAACCGGTAGCCCAGTATTATGGTCAAAAAGACTGGCTTTGAATTTAAGCCATTCTGTCCGGATGGTGAAAAAATCTTTTTCTTTGGAAAAATTTGCTTGCATTGTAGTCCTGCGTAACCCCTTGACTCCTCGGCATATGATTACGCAGATTTTTTCTGCCTTAGGCGGATTCGCCAATCTTAAGGGCGGAAATGGCGATTACACAGATTTTAATTATGGCTAATCTGCGAAATCATACCTTTATTTAAAAGCCTCGCCTTTTTTACCCTGGCACAATTTTATTGTGCGGGGTTTAGGACGAGGTGCGGGGTTTACTCGGTCTCTTCCCCACTTGGGCAAAGATGGTCTCTACCCGTTCAATCAATTCCTTAGGAGAGAATGGTTTGCAGATATAATCAATTGCTTCTTCCTGGAGAGCCATTAGTCTGTCCTTTGCTTCGGTTCTGGCAGTGAGCATAGCTACAGGAATTTGGGAAGTATTCTCGTCAATTTTTAGGATTTTCAAAACTTCCCAACCATCCATTTCTGGCATCATAATATCCAAAAGAATCAAATTAGGCTTTTCTATCTGTGCTTTGCGTAGGGCTTCTTCGCCTGTAATCGCAGTAATAACTCTATAATCGGCTTCTTCTAAAACAAGTTTGACAAACTCTACGATATCTAACTCATCATCTACCACCATTACTTTATAGCTCATTCTTTCGTTCCTTCTCTGGCGGACAATCACCAATAATCAAGCACCAATAACCAATTACCAAATAACCAATAGGTGTTTGGAATTTGGTTATTGGTGATTTCTATGTTGTTTTTCACTTTATTTCTTTATAATTTCTTTAATCTCTCCTAACAGCTCTTTAATTTCAAAAGGCTTAGGAATATATTTTTTAGCTCCCAATTGCAATCCTTTTTCTCTATCTTCTCGTCCACCTTTAGCAGTAATAATAATGACGGGAATTTCTTGAGTCTCCTTTTTCTGTTTTAATTCTCTAATTACTTCCCAGCCATCTATTCCAGGCATCATCAGGTCAAGCAAGATTAGGTCAGGTTGCCTTTCAGCGGCTAATTTCAATGTTACCACCCCTTCATAAGCTTTAAATGTCTGATAGCCTTCTATTTCTAAACCCTGACTCAAGAATTCTACCGTATCTGGTTCATCATCAACAATCAAAATTTTCTTACGAGCTGTTTCCAGAAGAATTCTTCGGACAGTAGAAACGATTTCTTGAGAGCCGGTAGGTTTAACTAAAAAATCAGAAGCCCCCAGTTCCAAACCTCGGTGGGGTTCTTTCACTACTGAAAGAATAACTACAGGAATTCCTTTCGTCTGAGGGTCTCTCTTTAAGACTGAAAGAAGGTCAAAACCATCCAAGTCGGGGAGATAGATATCCAATAAAATAAGGTCTGGCTTTTCCGTGCTGGCCAAATAAAATCCCTCCTGTCCATTTCTCGCTTCCAAAACTTCCAGACCTTCGGCTTTCAGATACATCATTACTAGATTTCTAAAATCCTTATCATCATCAACAATTTCTATTACTTTTTTCTTCAGCAAAGATGCTGGAGCTGGAGGTCTTCCTATCTCTTTTTCCTCCAAAGAAGGCACCTCGGGGGCGAGGGGCAGACGAAAGCGAAAGGTAGTCCCTTTCCCTACTTCACTTTCCACCTCAACGGGTGCTTTATGGGTATCAAGAATAGACTTGACAATTGTCAGACCCAAACCCATACCTCCAACCCTCCGGGTGGAGGAACCGTCAACTTGATGAAATCGTTCAAAAATGCGCGGTAAAGCCTCAGGCGGAATACCCCTACCCGTATCAGAAACCGCAATCATTACCTCATTGTCGGAAATTTTCTCGGCACTTACTAATCAGAGCATAAAATAGTTTAATTTTTATTTGACATAGTTAAGCAAATATGATATAATGAGGGCATGGAAAATAAAGATGCCCGATCGCTTCCTGCGGTAGTACAGGAGGAACTGCGGA
>JBFLXN010000050.1:0-16677 GCA_040755715.1 Candidatus Edwardsiibacteriota bacterium | reverse complement strand
GCTGAGGTCAGATTCTGGTGTAATAACAAACTTATCGATGTTCAAAGAGTAAAAATCAGTGATCTACAGCAGTTCACTTTTGAAGTTTAAATGGTTCACTTTTGAAATTTAGCTAACAGGAAAAACTAAAAAACTTTTACCACGGAAGCACTGAATAATGAATATGAAATAGATTGAAATTAGTAGAAACTCATTGAAATTGATTGTTTTTTGCAACTAATTTTCGTCTATTTCTATAAATTTTCATCAATTTCCATGGTTATAATTTTCCTGAGGTTCAAGAAAAATGCAAACAGTCGCTACTAATCGCAAAGCCCGACATGATTTTGAAATTCTGGAAACAATTGAAACCGGTCTTGTCTTGACAGGCACCGAGGTGAAATCAGTCCGTCTGGGTAGAGTAAGTCTTAAGGAGAGTTATGCTGGCTTCAAAGGGAATGAGGCCTATATTTATAATATGCATATTGCACCTTATGAACAGGGAAATCGTTATAATCCTGACCCTAAAAGGACAAGGAAACTTCTCTTGCACCGGCAGGAAATCAGTCGCCTTCTTGGCAGAATTACAGAAAAAGGATTGACGCTAATTCCAATCAGTCTATATTTTAAAAAAGGAAATGCCAAATTAGAATTGGGCTTGGCTAAAGGAAAGAAATTATATGACCGGCGGGAACAAATCAAAAAGAGAATAATGCAAAGAGAAGTAGAACGCAGTTTCAGAGGGAAAAACTGAAACGAAAAATGAAATAATCCCCCTCTTCAAATGAAAAATGGCTGAAAGCGAAACGATCATCCATAAAGCCCCGGAGAATCAAGAAAAAATCCGGCTTGATTTGTATATTTCTAAAATGGGACTGGGGCTATCTCGTTCCCAAGCACAAAAATTAATTGAAAATAGTTGCGTCTTGATTAACGGAAATAGTGTTAAACCCCACTATCTTATTAAAGCTAAAGATGAGATTCAAGTTCTCTTTCCTAAAAAAGAAACAACAAAAGTTATTCCTGAAAATATTCCACTTGAGATTTATTTTGAAGATGAATATCTTTTAGTGGTGAACAAGCCAGCTGGAATGGTTGTCCATCCCGCTCCAGGAAATTACAGCGGCACACTGGTTAATGCCTTGCTCTATCATTGTGGTGACTTATCGTCTATGGGCGGGCGCCAAAGACCAGGCATTGTTCATCGGTTGGATAAAGATACCTCCGGACTTTTGATGGTGGCAAAAACTAATGAGGTTCATCGTCAATTAGCGAAACAACTTGAACGACGAACATTGAATAGGAAATATTTAACCGTGGTTTGGGGTAAAATAGAACGCAAGGAAGGAACGATTGAGGTACCGATTGGTCGCTATGCCTTTGACCGCAAGAAGATGGCGGTAACTCCTTTTGCCAGTCGTGAGGCGATAACTAATTTTCATCTGCAGGAAGAATTTGATGTAGCTACTCTTTTGGAATTAAAACTTTTGACCGGCAGAACACATCAAATCAGGGTTCATTTAGCCCACTATGGACATCCAGTAGTTGGTGACCCTACTTATGGCGGGAGGAAGCGCAGTCTCATTTTTGAATTTCCGAAAAATTTGCACACAAGAGCCGCGCAGCTTATGGATTTAGCTTCTCGTCAGGTTTTGCATGCAGGTATTGTAGGATTTGTTCATCCAGTCAGTGGAGAATACTTAGAGTTTTCATCTCCCTTGCCAGAGGATATAAAAAAAGTATTAGAATTTTTGAGGGCAGGGGCAAGATAAGCCTCGTCCCGATTTTATCGGGACTCGGCAAGTAGCGAGTAGCAAGTAGAGAGTGCAGAGTGGACAAAATTCATTTCAAAATTATCAATTATCAAAGCAAAATTGTCATTTTGAAATGCTAATTGTTAATTTTGCAATTTGCAATGAATTTTAATTGGTGTTGCTACTCTCTGCTCGCCTCGTTAGAAATTTTGCTATATACTTTTGTGTAGATGGTATTTCTAACGTGGCTCGCTACTATTTTATTCAAATCCCTCACCCATATACCCTTATAATTTCACCAAAAAGTTTTCAAAATTTTTCACTCTCGGCGGCTTTTTGCCTTTTCCCGCCTCAATTATATGCCCTTCCTTTTTTAAATGCTCAGATTGTGCCTTTATGCCTCCTGGATATTTTTCATTGAGTTCTCCGTTAGATTTTAGCGTTCGCCAGTAGGGAGTAATATTTTTCCCCCCTTCTGCTATCGCTTCCTCTGCCGCATGAGCGGCAATCCAAGCGAAGATACCAGTAGTGATGGGACAACCAATGGTAGCCCCGTGTTTTTGAGCAAGTATAGTCCGAATTTGATTTATGGTAATAAGTTTGCCCTGAGGAACTTTTTTCATAATTTCATCTACTTCTTTTGGTGCTGGAATAACAACTGTCCCTGTTCCCCATCTCTTACTCATCTTATCGGTAATTTTTTCAACTTTTGGCAGGCCTTTACTATCCGCCAATTTTTCCCGCCAAGATTTGCCTGGTTTATTGTTCATCTTTTTACCTCCCATTGCTATTGCTGTTCCAAACTTATTATAACTAATTTATAAAAGTCTCTTCTCCTTAAAACTATAAAAATTATTCTTCCCGATGACAATATGGTCTAGGACTTCTATTCCCAAAATCTTTCCTGATTCTACCAGTTTCTTAGTGATTTTTAAATCGTCTTCTGAAGGTTCGGCATCGCCAGAGGGATGGTTGTGAGCCAGAATGACTGAGGCGGCATGATGCGTAATCGCATCCTTAAAAACCTCTCGTGGATGCACTAAACTGGCATTGAGTGTGCCGATAGCGATGGTAGAAATGCCAATAATCCTGTTGCGGGTATCAAGGAGAACGAGTTTAAAATGTTCTTTTGCCTTGTCCTTGATGCTGGTGCGAATTGTCTTTACTACACCTTCAGGGTCTTTGATATCAAATTCCTTCAGTTCTGGTTCTAAATCCTGCCTCTTACCCAGTTCAAAACAGGCTTTGAGCTGGGCTGCCTTAGCAAAGCCGATACCTTTTGTTTGGCATAACTCTTCAATGGTTGCCTGGCTTATGGCTTTGATATTGCCGAACCTCGCCAATAGTTCCTGGGCAATATTCATTACAGATTTTTTAGGGATACCTCTTCCGATAACGAGAGCCAGGAGCTCTTGAGCTGAAAGTGCCTCTGGACCAAGGTTTTTAAGCCTTTCTCGCGGCCTTTCGGGTTTTGGCAGGTCACGAACAGTGAAGGATTTTTCTTTGCTCATCTTAGACATTTTCGCTCCTTATTAGCGTAGGGGGGGTACCCCGCCCCTACTAAAAAATACCTAAAACCTTACCCCCAGCGACAGAAGGTGTGTTTCGCCTATTTTACCAAATGGCTTATAGGCATAATCAATCAGATAATCCTGAAAACTTTTATATTCAAATCCTATTCCACCAGAAAATCCCTTTCTCTCTCCTTCACTTTTGATGAAGGTGTAACCACCACGAAGACGAAATCCGAGATACATCTCGCTTTCCAGAGAGGCAGAAAGACTAGATGGTGACTCTAAAGGAAGTGAATATTACATACTTAATGAGATTCTTTCTTTAAAGAAATTGGAAGTGAAACCAAAATTAATACTTGTAGGTAGAGATTCTTTTCTACCACCCGCCCAAGAGAAAGCTGAGCCCCAGTTCTTGGCAGTGAGTCCCAAGCGCGTGCGTAAAAGATTGATTTCATAAATTGCGCCTAAATCAAAAGCGGTGGCATACCCTCTCTTATCATCAATTTGCTCTTGTATTATCTTGAATGTGCCTCCGATTGATAGTGACTTTCCGCCTAAGGCGGATCCGCCTTTTACGGAGGATAGAGCCTCTCGGCTAAATGAAAGATTCAAGGCCAAATCTGTCACACTAAAATCGCCCCAATTTTCGCCTGAACTACCGAGTTTTGGTATGCTTCCAGAATTCAAATAAAAGAGGCCAACACCACCGACGCCAAATTTTGATAGAGGTAAGGCAAGCAAGACTGAGCCATAGTTAATCTCAGCCAGCCACTCAGCACCACTGACTTGAATTTCTCTCCATTTGATGGAACTCAGACCAGCCGGGTTTCCATAGATGCAGGTTGCTTCTCCCTTCAAACTTGAAGAAACTCCACTGCGTCCCAAGGATTTTGCGTCATAAGGGAGTAGCAGAAAACTCGCCGCTTGTGTCCCAACAGCCTTCTCGGCAGATAATCCTTTTTGAAAGGCGAGAGTTAAAAAGAGCAGAAATAAAATCAACCAAGTAATGGGTCTTTTCATCATCTCTTCACCGCAATCTTTCCGAGACTTCTTTCCAAACCATGAGATGTCTTCTCTTCTATTAGAAGCAAATAAAGCCCATTAGCTACTTTCTCGCCACTACTATTTTGGGCAGACCACTCCACAATTTCTTCCGGTCCGGCATTACACTTTTTCCAGATTAGATTGCCGTTGATATCATAAATATAAATGTCAGAACTGATTTCATCTGAATCTCGAGTATACACTATCTTTGATTTATCTACTACTGGATTAGGCCAGGCGCAAACCTCTGATACTTGTGGCAAGACTTCAATCCAGATAGGACTTGACCAGACACGGTCACCGTCTGCCTGAATCGCCTTGACAAAATAATAATGTCTCCCTTCAGCAGGAAAATCCTTTGTTTGCCAAGAACAGAGATTGTTATTCACTAATAGGGAATCAAAGATGGTTCCATTGTGAAAGAGTAAAATATTTTTGAATGAAGTCTTGGCAATCAGATTGACTGAGAAATTTATCACTGTGCGGCTGGTAGAAATCTGCTCTCCCATCTCATAGCCGTTGGCAGTGAAGTCAAACATAATGCGGTCATCTGGTGGATTTACTTCCATTGCAAAGGTGCGGCGATTTTTTAGTGCCTCCAAAATCTTTCCCTTTGTCAAAGAATCGGCTAAGATGCCGGTCAAAGGAATCTTTCCCTCTGAATTTACCTCACTCCCCCAATACCCCTGATGATTGTCCTGCACCGCTGTCGCTCCAATATGCCACCCTTGATTTAATGCGTGAATGTATCTATCTTCATAAAGCACCGCTTTATTCAAAATCTCTAAAAGCGCTATTGCCTTATCATAATTTGAGTAATAACCAAGATTGTTAAAATCGTCTAAAGAGGGATGGCAGAATTCTGCCGGAGCACCTTGTTTCAGTATCCAGTCATACATACCGAGGAGGTCTTTATCATAGGTTCGGGGAGCAAGTTGAGGTCCCTCAAAGATCGCAATATGCCCAAATCCATTCAGGTAACCAACTTCCTGTCCGGCTAGAGCGACAAAGAATCCGTCTTGAGTGCAAGAATCAGCGATAATCCGTAATCTTTGATAGAGACTATCATCCAGGCCAGGGCTGCTGCCTACTGGATGATTATGTTCAGTCAGAGCCAGAACCTGAATTTGTGCGGTATCTCTAGCATAAGTATAGGCCTGGACTGGTGTGCCAATTCCATCAGAAAAAGTTGTATGAGAATGGAGATTGGCGTAATAGACTTGTGAGGCAGAAACAGAAGGAAAGGCTAAAGGCTGAAGGCTGAAGGCTGAAAAGAGAAGAGAAAAGAAGAGTGCGAGGAATTTCGGTAAATACCACATCAGTTTAACTATACCAAAACATTATTTTGTGTGTCAAGGAAAATCTGCCTTCGGCGAAGCACAGATTAGCCCAGATGCTTTTAAATCTTGCGATTATCTGTGCTTATATAATTTCCTTGTCTCTATCAAAAAAATTCTGGCTTGTATTTTCTCATTTACAAAATCAATTCTTTTTTGATATACTTATGATGATTCTTGGCCCAAATAAATACGGATTCCTAATTTCAATAATTTCTTTATTCAACCACGAATAGACACTAGTTAACACTGCGGTCTTTCGTCAATCGGTATACGGTTACGAGGCCCGTTTTGGTTAAAGGCTACGGTTAGAGGTTTAAAAACCGTTACCCCTTGACGATTAACGATACGGGCTTCGTTGCCCCATAACGAAGCACAACTCACTTTTAATTTAGGACAGTGTCTATTCGTGTTAATTCGTGGTTTGTATCTTGTTAAACCACTATGGAAATCACTAAAAATTTCTGGGAAAGACTTAAAGAAAGATTAGACTTCTCTCAATATAAACCTAAGCCAATTGATTTTTGTGAGAAGCGAGGGTTTAATTTGGGAGAAGAAAGGGAATATCATATCTTAAAAAATTCCCAGGAAGGGACCTATCTCCGCTTAAGCGGTAGAGATTTTTATCTCTTTAGCCTGATGGATGGAATACGCACTGTTCAGGAAATTTTAGTTGACTATTTTAGAAAATTTGGCACTTTTGCCTTCAGTCGCCTGGGAACTTTAATAGAGGAATTAAGAGAACATTTTCTTTTAACCGAAAGACCCCAGTGGCTCTATTCAAAAATCAAGGAAAAATTAACCACTAAGTCTCTGAATTACAAATTAAATGAGCTCCGGGCACATTTCCTTCAATATGAATTTGCGATTAAAGGCATTGATGGCTTTCTCAGCAGAGTCTACCAGCGATTTTTCTGGATTTTTTTCACCAAGCCTGCCAAAATTTTTTATATAATAATCTCTTCTACTGGGTTTCTTCTTTTTCTTCATCAGGTTTCCTTAAGCAAATATTCCTTACTCAAGACTGGGGAATCATATACTCTTGGAATTATCACTTTAATTCTCATCAATGCTCTGGCTCTTTTAGTGCATGAGGCGGCTCACGCCTTCAGCTGTAAATCATACGGTCGCTCTGTGAATCGGGCAGGGTTTATGATTTACCGGGGAATGCCTGCTTTCTTTGTGGATACAATGGATATCTGGATGGAGCCGAAAAAGGCGAGAATGGTGGTTTCCTGGGCTGGGCCCTATTCTCAGGCCATTTTAGCTGGTCTTGCTTCTCTGGTCGTTTTTTTCTACTCAAACTTTCTTCTTACTCCCTTCCTCTTTAAGTTTTCGTTTCTTTGTTATCTTTCTATCTTTTTTAACCTAAATCCACTCTTAGAACTTGATGGTTATTTTCTCTTGATGGATTATTTAGAAATTCCCCTCTTGCGCAAGAAATCATTAAATTTTGTTAGGCGCGATTTTTTAAAGAAAATAAAGAAAAGAGAGAAATTTTCCCGAGAGGAAATAATTTTCACTATCTTTGGTATCTTAATCGGTCTTTGGTCAGCTTGGGCTATTTTTACCGCCAGCTATTTTTGGCGAAAAGGCGCCAGCAAGATTGCTCACTCAACTATTGTCCAGACAGTAATGGCAGGCAATTTGCCAATCGCTATCATTGTTGTTTTGGGAGTTCTCTTATTGTTTCTCGTCAAGCTTAATCGCCTCTTTAAAATCACCAGCAAAATTTTTCATTTCTTGCTCAAACAGGGATTATTAGAGAAGAAACTCAATCTGGCTCTGCTTTTTTTACTGTTCTCCATCTTTCTGACCCTTTTAAGTCCTGGTCTACCTCATCTCAGCGTGCAGATTCTTAGACTTTGTGCTCTCATCTTTGCCCTAGGATTTATCTTGAAAACTACTTCCTATTATTCTGGTTCACGATTCAAACTTGTTTTTCAAGTCTTGAGTGGCTTTATTTTTCTTTTGTTATTGTCTGACATCCTCGGACTATTTCAAACCTTTGACCTTATCCTGCCTTTCGGGTCTTATCTTCACTATCTGGCTTACCTTCTTCTTTTCCTCGCCGCCTTCTTGCTCTTTACCCAGAGTCAAGCGATGCACTGGTCACCACTGGAAAAAGGATTATTTGGTGTTTCCTTAGCCTTCTCTTTTTTAATTACATTTCCGGCCATCAGTTGGGCAATGAAGGCTAATTGGTCATTCTTGGAAATCGCTGTGGTTTCTGTAGTTCTCTTTATCGGAGGCCTTTCAATGATTCTCACTTTACCGACCTTATTTGCTTACCAGCACACGGAATTTGAAATCTTCTGGCTCCTTTTGTTCGGAGCGATGGCTTCGTTAGTAAGCGGAGATTTAATTCATATTTTTGAACACACTCATCTTTTGGGATTTTCTCTTTCTTCGGCTTTCTTTCTCTTTAGTCAATCACTATTAGCGGGCTCTTTTTCTCTGTTCTATTTGATTCAACACAGTATCACCTGGACAAGAGAGGAAGCAAGTGCTGAGGTATCTTTGAGTGACAAGACAAGATTGAAGCGGGCAGGAGCTAAATTATATCGTTCCCTCTTTGAACCATTCCGATATTTCTACGGAAAAATCTTGGCTAAAAATCTTGAGGAAAGAATTAATCTTTACAGTTTAGCCACTAATTGGTGTCTTTGGGTGCACTCAGGGAAATTAGAAGAGAGATTTGAGAAAGATGCTTCAATTCTGCACTTGGCTGAAATATATCAAAAGTTTTTCAATCAATCTCTTCTTTCATTGCAACAATTAGGAGGGGCTTACTTTGTCCGCAAAAGCCTCATCTCTGCCTATGAAGACCTCTATTGGTTAGAACGAGAAATTGCCTGGGATTATTTATTTAAAGAAACAGTCTGGGGTAAAGACTTAGAGACACGGATGACCTTTGTCAAACGGGCTCCTACGGATTTCATTGCAAGCGTCTCTCTCTTTGCTGGTATGACTGTGGAAGAGAAGCAAATGATTCAGGCAAGATTAAAAGAAGAGCGACACAAGAAGGGTGAGGTTATTGTCAATCAAGGAGAAATAGGAGACAAATTTTATATTGTCAAGTCTGGAGAAGTGACTGTTTCCGTAAAAGATAAATTGGGACTAGAACAACCAGTGGCCACTTTAGGTCCGGGTGATTATTTTGGTGAAATTGCTCTGATTAAAAAAATCCCTCGCACCGCCACAGTAACCGCAAAAAGCGAAGTGAGTCTTTTTACCTTAGGTCGGGCTGATTTTGAGAGATTACTGATTAGCAAAGTTGATTTGGGAGAAAAGATTGACCGTTTAATTCAGAACCGCAGTTTTCTAATGAAGATACCCCTTTTCAGTGAACTCTCACCATCACAGATGGCGCTTTTAGCTTCACAATTTTCTTACGAAAAACACCGAGCAGGAGAAGAAATTGTTAGAGAGGGAGAAGCGGGGGATGCCTTTTATGTGATTAAATCTGGTCAATTGGAAGTCTGGGTGAAAAATGAACAGGGTGAGGAGAAGAAAGTTGCCCGTTTAGGAGAAGGGGAATACTTTGGAGAGATTGCCCTTCTTTTAGATGTTCCTCGCACTGCTACGGTGAAGACGGTAACAGAAACTGAGTTGCTCAAATTGAAGAAGGAGGATTTTAAGGAACTCTTAGGAGAACATCTCTACTTGGCAAAAAATTTAGAACAAATCTCCAGCCGGCGCATCTATGATACTAAGAGAAAGACCAGAGCGGGAGAGAAAATATGAGAGAACGCTAGACGCTAAACGCTACACGCCAGACGCCAGACGAGTAAAACGTCAAGCGTAAAGCGTGAAGCATAGAGCGTATAGCGTCAGGCGTATTGCGTGAACCTATGGCTAAGAGACTTTACAAACTGCAAAAACTGTGGGTTGAGGTCAGCCAGGAACAAGGACGAAGAAAGACATATTATCCTCTGCAGGTGCATCAGAGGAAGGCGGAAGTTCTTCGATTGATCGGACAATGGGACGAGACAGAGAAAATTTATCGCCAAAATTTAGATTGGGCAGAAAAGGCTAGGGAGCGAGCATTGATTGCTAAAAATGAAATCAGCTTGGGATGGTTGCTGAGAGATAAGGGCGATTATGCAAATGCTTTTTCATTATTTGAAGATGCTTATAAACTTTATATAGAATTGAACGATAAGCAAGGCGTAAGTGTGGCGGTAGGGAATATGGGAATTATTTATTGGCGTCAGGGCAACTACGAAAAAGCTCTGGAATACTATCAGAGAAGATTGGCCATTGCTGAAGATTTGGAGGATAAACAAAATATCGGTATTGCTTTGGGCAATATAGGAGATGTTTGTCTGAGTCAGGGCAACTACGAAAAAGCTCTGGAATACTACCAGAGAAGGTTGACCATTGCAGAAGAATTGAAGGATAAATTGGGCCTCAGCATTGCCGTGGGCAACATGGGAATTGTTTATACTTATCAGAGTAATTACAAAAAAGCCCTCAAATGCTATCAAAGAAAATTAATTATTGCTGAAGAAGTGGGTGATAAACAAGGCATCGGCATTGCTGTGGGCAATATGGGAGTTGTTTATAGGCATGAGGGTAATTATGAAAAGGCAATGGAATGCTATAAGAGGCAGTTAACCATTGCTGAAGAATTGGGTGATAAACAAAGTATCAATATTGTGGTGGGGAATATAGGAGGTGTTTGTAAGAGGCAGGGTAACTACAAAAAAGCAATGGAATACTACCAGAGAAAGCTAGCCATTGCCGAAGAATTAGGCGATAAACAAAGCATTAGTATGGCTGCAGGCAATATAGGAGGTGTTCATTTTGAAGAGGGTAATTACGAAGAGGCAATGAAATGCTACAAAAGATGGTTAATCATTGCGGAAGAGTTGGGCGATAAACGGGCTATCAGCACTGCTATAGGCAGTATGGGAAATCTGTACAAAAGATTAAAAAACTTCTTAAAATCAGAAGAATGCTATGACAGGGCTATTTCTATTGGCGGAGCATTGCAGATGAAATACTATCTGTGTGAGTATTTATTCGGAAAGGCTGATTTATGTTTCATTCTACACAAGCTGGAAGAAGCGGAGTCTTTGAACAATGAAGCCCTACAAATAGCAGAGGAAATTAAAAGTCCAGACATTATTTTTGCAAGCAAACTCTTATCAGCTAAAATCACAGGGCTGAAAGATATAACAGTCGCAATAGGACAATTAGAGACTATGTTAAAAGAGACTACAGAAGATTCACAAGTTGTTTCTCTCCATTACGAACTCTTTAGACTAACAGGTGAGCAAAACCATAAAACTAAGGCGCTGGAACTATACTGCAAGCTGTACGAGAAGACACCTAATGTTCAATATAAAGAAAGGATGAAAGAATTAGCTAACAGTACCACGCTTTTGAGCAGTTCAATGCCTCACACAAAACTCAAGGTGATATAATCAGGCTGTTGATTTAACCGCAGAGGGCGCAGAGAGCGCAGAGAAGAAGACATGGATAGGGAGTATAAGTGCTTAAACTAAAAGGGGTTTGGAAATTCCATAATCTTTGCGTTCTCCGCCACAAATACGGCGGACAGGTCTGCGGTTTTAAGTGTTTTTTTCAACACCCTGATTGATAAATACAGTTGAAAATTCAATGAATAAACATAGCACCGATTTTAGAAATAAGAGTGAAATTGACTGGATTAGAGACCTTTGGCATCTGCATAGTCAAAGGCTTGATATTACCAATCTTTTGGGTTTAAGGCTGACGGAAAGACAGGAGCTGGCCAAGCTAGAAAAGTTAGTTGGATATCTGAACGACTCAACCCTTAAACTAGAATTACTACAGATGCAAATCAGGTATCTAATGGATACCGGCGACCTTTTTGCTGCCAAGAAAATGAGCGACAAGCTGGTGAAATTAGCCAAAGAAGGAGAACACACTTCTTTGCTGTGCCTGGCGTTTGATTTGAGAGCGATGATTCACCGAGAAATGAGCCAGATGAATAAGTCCCTGGAAGATTATAAAATGGCGGAGCGTTTGGCCGAAGGCGAAACTCGAAAGGCGGAAATATGCCTAGGGGAAGGATTGACTTTGGTCTATGCTAATCGACTAATTGAAGGCGAAGAACTACTACAGGGGGCGATATCGGTAGCCGAAAAGTACGAAGATTTGTCAATACTACCAGATGCTTATAATAGTCTGGGAATTTGTCTTTCCCAACAAGGGAAATACTCTGAGGCGCTTTCTGCATACAAGCATGCCTTAGAGGTTTATGATAAGACAGGGTATAAAATAGGTAAGGCTACTGTCTTAGGAAATATGGCTGAGATTTTCCATTATCTAGGACTCTATGATGAGGTTCTGCAATCAGCTAGAGATTGCGTTAGATTCGGGCAGGAGGCTGAGGACCGGCTTAGTATCGCTCTAGGTTACGAAATGCTTGGCAGAATAATGGTAGACCTAGATGATTGTCTAGCGGCCGCTGATTATCATAATAGAGCCGCAGAAATACTAAAAGAAGCAGGAGATACTGGCATGCAGGCCAAAAATTTAGTGCACTTAGCCGTAGCGTTAGCAAGATTGGGAAAAACAAAAGAGGCTCAACAATATTTTGGAATGGCTGAGGATATTTGTAACGAACTTGATACCCAGGACTTGGTACATAGCATAATGGTCAATAAGATATTTGCTATCAGATTATTTGCCGACAGAAGCGAGGCTTTAGACACTATAGAACAATATGTATCCTTGAGCAGAAAAAGAGGGAATAAAAAGGAACTATGTTCTCTCCTATTGGAAAGAAGTCGGATTCTTTGGGAGGATTCTAAACTAGAATTAGCGCAAAAAAGTTTTGAAGAGGCACTTAGTTTGGTTGGTAAAGTGTTTGACAGACCTCTGCTTATAAAATTGCATTCCTTTGGTTATCAGCTTTACCAGTCTTTAGATCAAAAGGCAAAGTCAAAAGAACACCTGGGGTTGGGTATGGCTATTCTAAATGAAATTGTTGCTGTTATCAAAAATGATAAAATACGAGAAAAATTCTTGTCTAAGGAAGAAATCAAAATTCTGTTGAATAAAGAAAGGATTGAGGAATTGGAGGGAGAAGCGTAAAGCGTTCGGCGTGGACACATGCATAAGAGACTTTACAAACTACAAAATCTCTGGCTGGAGGTCAACGAGGAAGGTGGACCTGGTAGAAAATACTATCCTTATGGGGTATATCTAAGAAAAGTAGAAATACTAGAGTTGATAGGTCAGTGGCAGGAAGCCGAAGAGATTTGTCGCTGTGGCCTAAAATGGGCAGAAAAAACAAATCAGAAAGCAAAGATTGCCGAAAGTCAGAACTGGCTGGGATGGATGCTCCACCAAAGAGGTGCCAATGCCCAGGCTTTTTTGCTGTTTAAAAGCGCCAGTGAAATATATGAGAGCATCAACGACCGCCAGGAAGCAGGATGGGCCATATCCTATATGGGCTGTGTTTATTATCGCCAAGGTGACTACCAGAAGGCTATAGATTGTTATAACAAAAAATTGGAGATAGCTGAAGAATTGAATGATAGAAAAGGAATTGCCAGCGCACTAAACAACATCGCCAACATATATGGTGAGCAAGGAGACCATGTCAAATCTATGGAGTTCTACCAACGAGCTATGGAGATTGCTGAAAATATAGGGGACAAGCGTGTTGGTGGTGTGATTTCAGGTAATATTGGAGCAGCGCACTGGGACCAAGGGGAGTATCAGAAAGCTATAGAGCGGTTCCAACGTCAAGCAGATTTAGCAAGTGAATTGGAAGATAAATGGCAAATCAGTAGTGCAATAGGAAATATGGCAGGAATTTATTTAATGCAGGGCGATTACGAGCTGGCTAACGAGTATCTGGGGCAGAAATTCAAAATCGATGGTGAACTCGGCTACAAACGCGGAATTAGTATCACCTTGAGTTACATGGGAGCTCTTTACAAGCTCAAAAAGGACTGTTTAAAAGCCGAGGATTATTATAAACAGGCTATTGCCATAGCCCGTGAGTTACAACTGAGGTATTATTTAGGTGGATATCTCTTTGAATTGGCTGATATATACTTTGAGATGAACCGGATAGATGACACCATAGCCATTAATAGCGAAGCTGTGGAAATGGCTAAAGAGATTGGAGATGACCATACTATTTTTAGTTGTCAAAAATTGGCAGCTAAAATATTGGCTTTAACTGACCGCCCTGCTGCGGTAAAGAAATTTACTGAGATGCTTCAGCAGACCACTGAGGAGACTCAAATAGCCGGTCTGCATTATGAACTTTTCAAACTGACTGGTGCCAACCAAAATAAAACAAATGCGATTGATATGTATAAGAATCTTTATAGGAAAACACCCAATATTCAGTATAAGGAAAGGATTGAGGAACTGGAACAGGTGGAGTAAAAAAGGAAATGAATAAGAGAGGTTACAAACTGCAAAAACTGTGGGTTGAGGTCAGTGAAGAAGGAGGGCGAAACAAGAAATATTATCCTCTGTCGGTACATAGGAGAAAGGCAGAGGTTCTTGAGTTTATTGGCAAATGGGATGAAGCGGAAAGTATCTATCGCAAGAATTTAGAATGGGCAAAAAAGGCTAATGAAGAGTCAGCAGTGGCAGATAGCAAAATCCGTCTGGGAAGCCTATGGCTAAATAAAGGTGCTTACACTGATGCTTTTGTTTTATTTGAGGAGGGCCTGAGGTTATACAAAAATTTGAATGATCAAAAAGGTATTAGCCGAGCTACAGGTTACATAGGAAATATTCATTGTCTTCAGAGTAACTACAAAAAGGCCGTGGAATGCTACCAACAGCAGTTAAAAATTTACGAAGAATTGGGTGATAAACAAAGTCTTGCCACTGCCGTAGGTAATGTGGGACTTATTTATCATGATCAAGGGGATTACAAAAGGGCAATGGAGTATTATATAAGACAATTAGAAATTGCACAAGAATTAGGTGATAAACGCATTATCAGCATTGCGGTGGGCAATATGGCAAATGTCTATTTGTATCAAGCGAATTACGAAAAGGCCATAGAATACTATAAAAGACAATTGACTATTTCTGAAGAATTGGGTTACAAACAAGGTATTTGCATTGCTATAGGTAATATGGGACTTGTTTATCATGAACAAGGGAATTATGAAAAAGCAAAGGAGTGTTACCAAAGAGATCTGAATATTGCTGAAGAATTGGATGATAAATACAGCATTAGCTGTGCAGTGGGCAATATGGGGAATGTTTATCTTGATCAAGGGAATTATGAAAAAGCAATGGAGTGTTACCAAAGAGATTTAAATATTGTTGAAGAATTAGGTGATAAAAGAGGCATCAGCACTGCGGTGGGGAATATAGGGAATGTTTATAAAAATCAGGGGAATTACGCCAAGGCAATGGAGTGCTATCAGAAACAGTTAGACATTGATGAAAAAATAGGCAATAGAGAAGGTGTAAGTCGGGCTTTAGGCAATATGGGAAATTTATACAAAAGAATAAGGGATTACCTGAGAGCAGAAGAATATTATGATAATGCTATTACTATTACCAGAGAGTTGCAAGTAAAATATAGTTTGTGTGAATATTTATATTGGAAGGCTGATTTATGTTTTCTTCTGCAGAGAATTGATGAGGCGTCCTATTTGAATGACGAAGCGCTGCAAATTGCAGAAGAGATCAAAAGGCCAGACATTATTTTTGCAAGCAAACTCTTATCAGCTAAAATCATAGGGCAAAGGGACAAGAGCGCTGGCATAGAACAGATGAAAACCCTATTGAAGGAAAGTGCAGAAGATTCACAGTTTGCGCATCTTCATTACGAGCTCTTTAGACTAACAGGTGAGCAAGGCTATAAAACTAAGGCGCTGGAACTTTACCGCAAATTATACGAAAAAACACCGAATATTGAATATAAAGAAAGGATTGAGGAGTTAGTCAGTTAGTTATTGGTTGTTAGTTGTTAGAAAAAATAACCATTCTAATAACCAATAACTAAAAACTAACAACTGAACCAGGAACAATGGCTAAGAGGCTTTACAAACTACAGAAACTGTGGGTTGAGGTCAGCGAGGAAGAAGGACGGAGAAAAAAATATTATCCTCTGGCCGTGTATCAGAGGAAGGCGGAAATCCTGCAGTTTATTGGCAGATGGAAAGAAGCAGAGGCTGTTTATCATAAGAACTTGGAATGGGCGATTGCTTCAGGAGATAGAAAGCTGATTGCTCAAAGCAAGACGACTTTGGGAGTTTTACTGCGCGGAAGAGGCGCCTATGGAGATGCCTTTTCACTGTTTGAAGATGCGTGTAAAATCTACACGGAAGTGAGCGATAAAAGAGGCACTGGTCTAGCTATAGGCAGTATGGGGCTTGTTTATTTGGATTGGGGGAACTATCTCAAAGCGATAGAATGCCTCCAACAAGCTTTACAGATTCTCCAAGAATTGGGAGATAGACTAAGAATTAGTCTTTGGCTGGGGCATCTAGGACATATCTATCAAATACAGGGAAACTACGAAGAAGCTATGAAATGCTACCAGAGTGAACTAAACATTGGTGAAGAATTGGGCGAGAAGCGCATTGTCTACTACGCCCTGAGCAACATAGCGAATATTTCCTATTTATATGGTAACTACGAAAAAGCTATAGAAGACCACCAAAGAGCCTTACACCTGGCTGAACAACTAGGCGATAAACAAAGCATTAGTTATTGTGTGGGCAATCTGGGAGTTATTTGTATGGAGCAAGGTAACTACGAAAGAAGCATAGAATGCTACTCAAAGTGTCTGGAGATAGCCGAAGGATTAGGCGACAAATTAGGTGCCCGCATCACTTTGGACAATATGGGAGAACTTTTCAAAAAAATAAAAGACTATCTGAAAGCAGAAGATTACTTTAATAAAGCTATTACCATAGATAGACAATTGCAACTAATGCTTTATGACATAAGTTCTTGACAAATTAAATTATTTATGATATACTACCTCCAAAAGGAGGTGGTATACTTGAAAATAAAAAATCAAGTTAAATTAAAACCAAATGAGCGAAAATTATTAAAACA
>JBFLXN010000005.1:0-32798 GCA_040755715.1 Candidatus Edwardsiibacteriota bacterium | reverse complement strand
GGGGTTACAATTCCGAAAGTTGCCAGTGGCAAGTTTCGGAATGTCATATCCCGATAGAATCGGGATGTGAAAGTGCTGTGTGACTCCCGAAAAAAGTTACGGAATTTATGTCACACAGCACTAGACTAATCCAACAGAGGAAAGATATGAGAATTGCCTACATTTCAAATGGCAACCCAGATGTTCCCGCCTTTGACCAGCTCTTCTTGGGCAAGATGGTGGAACAAGGGCATGAGCCTTACTACATCTCCTACTGGCCAGGAGAAGCCGACTATTCGAAACTGGGGGTGAGATGGATCCACTACGATCCGCAGCCCCCGCGCTTGCTCAGGATCGTCCTCCACCTCCGGAATCTGCTCAGACAAATTCAACCTGATGTTTTGCACACAGGTTGGGTGCAGACGGCCGGTTTTTACGGGGCTCTCTCTGGCTTCCATCCAACCCTTCTCATGCCATGGGGCCATGATATCCTGCCGCATCTGGACCAGCCACAGTACTCGGAATCTCGGTGGCATAAGCTGATTACTCGTTTCACAATCAAGTGGGCAGATATGATCACCTGTGATTGCGAACTTGTGAAAAACCGCATCATCGAAATGACCGCCTATCCGGCGAATAGGATCGTTGTCTTCCCGTGGGGGGTAGATCGAGCCACATTCAAGCCCTCTTCTAGCCCATCACAGATCCGCCAGAGGCTTGGATGGGAAGACAAGAAGGTTCTAATCATGAACCGGCTGTTTACTCCACGACGAGGCATCCGCTATTTCATTGAGGCTTTGCCAGCAGTTGTGGCTGAGATACCCGAAACGAGAGTTTTGCTGGTTGGTTATGGGTTGCTGGAGCAGGAATTGAAGAGACGAGTTGAGGAGCTCGGGCTATTGTCTCAGGTGCATTTTGCGGGCAGGGTCAGTAATCGGGACATAGCCGAATATCTTCATGCGGCAGATATCTATGTGACCACTTCGCTTTCCGATGGCACATCAGTATCTCTTTTAGAAGCCATGGCGTGTGGTTTGCCTGTGGTGGTTGCAGATGCACCCGCTTACTTTGAGTGGGTGCGTGATGGATTCAACGGTTTCATTGTTCCCAGAAAGGATTCAACGATTCTGGCTAAGCGTCTGGTCGAACTGCTGGCCAACGAGGATTTGCGGCGGAGCATGAGTGAGCGTAACCTCCAAATCGCACAAGAAAGAGCAGACTGGGACAAAAACTTCGAGACGCTGGAAGGATTGTATGAGGAACTGGTTCTCTCTTGACCCGCGAGGAAACTCTGAGGACAGCACAGGCCCTGACTTCGCAGAGGAGGTCAAGTGAATGGCACCTCAAGGTTGGAGCAATAATATGTATTGCTGCCCGTCTTGTAAAGGGCAAATATCCCGAACATCTGACTCGTTGGTATGTACGCAATGCCGAAGACAGTTTCCCATTGTCTGTGGCATACCTGACTTCCGGATATTCAGAGACGATGTCTACTGCCCCCTGACGAAGCTGTGGGAGTCAGAGAGCATATACGACCGCCTACTCGAAAAGGGAGAAGCCAAAGAGGCAAGAAAGCGACAAGACGAAAGACAGGAGAATCCGTAATGGTCGGACAAAATATCCTCTGCATCGCCCCCCATCCTTGGGATGATATTTGTCGTAGACGGCATCATCTGATGACACGCTTTGCTAGGACCAACCGAGTGCTATGGATTGAACCTCCCCAATTCATACTTTTCTATTTTCTGCCACAATTCCGAAAGTCAGTTAGAAAAGGAGTTCTATTTAAAGTACGCAGGAACTTACTCGTCTACAGATTATTCAATCCCCTTCCTTTTGGAGAGTCTTTCCTGAGAAGGGGTATCGGTTGGGTTTATAAATTTAATGAATGTTGCTGTGTTTTTCAAGTGAAAATGGTGATGACCCATCTAAAGTTTGTCAGACCGATTTTGTGGTTATTTGCTATTAATTTTAGTGAGAAGCTCGTAGGTAAATGTAATGAAATAATAACAATCTTCGATGTCTTTGATAAGTACTCGGCATTCTCTTGCTTTGATGATTGGGAGGCAAAATGGATAGAGGACAGAGAAAAAAAAATCATGAGAAGGGTCACTCTTATTTTTGCGGTTTCGGAACAACTATGTGCCTATAGTAGGCAATTTAATAAAAATGTTTTCTTGGTACCTAATGGAGTTGATATCACACTATGGCAGAAACATTCTCGGAAGAAAGTACCTGTATTGAATCTAAAATTAAACCATCCAGTTTTAGGTTATGTTGGCAGCATCTTTGACAAAGTTGACCTTGATTTACTACTTCGTGTCTCAGGTGCTTATCCCCAGATGTCCTTGTTGTTGATTGGACCAGTAAAAGTCCTGAATTCATTGAATCAAAAACTGCTATCCCAATTACAAAGTCAACTGAATGTATATTTTGTAAAACCCAAGTTTTATGGCGACCTCCCATTCTACTATGAAATAATAGACATTAGTCTTCTTCCTTATGCTCCAACTGAGCAGGTGAAGTATGCTCAGTTCCCAACCAAGCTTTTTGAGTATATGGCTGCCCGGAAGCCTATTCTGGCGATGGACACTTTTAATTTAAAAGACTTTGAAGAGATTGTGTGGATTGCCTACAGCAAGGAGAAATTTGTGCAGAGCATTGGGCAGATTTTGAGAGAAGACACCAGAGCACGTGTTCAGCGAGGATATGAAATGGCCTGCCAAAATTCATGGGACATACGTGTAAAACAGATAGAAGATATTATCGAGTCTTATTTATCAAAATAATTCATCTACTATTTCGAAGTAAAGCCATATTATGAGAAAGAAAGGAATAGTGCGTTGTTGATTTTTTATGAACGATGGATATGATCAATCGAGTCACTTTATTCATAAAATTGCTTTATCTCAACCCGATGCTTTTCTTTAAAAAGGTCTTAGGCAGGGTTTTATTGATGGTTAGTCCATCACCGCATAGTTCAGTATTTATTGATATCGGTGGCCACAAAATAGAAACGTGGCCTTCTCGCAATTATTGGTGGAAGTCAATGTACCTTAGCTGTTGTGATGTTGAAATATCTGAGTGTTTAAAGAAATATTTACCATTATCTGGGGTTTTTATTGATGTGGGTAGTGGTGTGGGGTATTTTTCAGTGATTGCTTCTTTAATAGTGGGTAAAAAAGGAAAGGTTCATAGTTTTGAACCCTCACCTGTAAACGCCAGAGCAATTAGAAGGATGATTGAGAATAACAAAGACTCAAACATTATATTTAATGAATGTGCGCTTGGTTCTGATGAGGTAGTTCATAATTACTATATAAAACGAACGGATGTTGGAACCATGATGTCGATGATAGGTGGTCTGCTTGAAAAACCCCAAGAAATACTGAGTGTTAAAACCCAACGATTGGATGATTACTTAGAGCAAAACAACATTAAGGAAGTCTCTTTAATAAAAATTGATGTTGAGGGTTACGAGTATTATGTACTTAAAGGAACAACTAAATTCTTTGAGCGAATTAAATGTAAACCACCGATAATATGTGAAATCTTCATTCCAGCCTACCAAAAAGGAGATCTCTCACTTAATATGTTCCATGATTTAATGACTAATATTGGATATAATGCTTTCAATATTTATAACCCAAATAAGAGAATTGATATCAGAATGATTAAACAAACGACGGATGTGATATTTTTAGATAAAGCATAGAAGGTATTATGGATCTCTTATTCTTCAGCGACCAGTGGGATGAGAAGTGGAGAAGGCGACAGCAGTTGGCCTGGCGCCTGGGAAAGGCGTTGAAGGCAAAAGTAGTCTATGTGGAGTTTCCACTACCGTTGACTTCACTTTTGAAATATTTTCTCGGCTTTGGGGATTCCGAAGCGGCTTTCCGCTGGCGTAGAACATTCCGAAAGGGATTACTGTTCCAGGAATCGGAGCAAGGAGTATGGGTTGTGACCCCTACTGCCCTGACCCGTCAGTTTGACGAAGTGGCCTTTAATGGTGGGTATGTTCGGAAGCAGATTGAGGATGATTTTCAAAAGTTGGAGGTCATCCCAGCCCAGAGTAAGGTGATAGTGAGCCATCCTTTCTGGTCTTTGGGGTTTTATAAGGCTTTAGGGATTGAGAAGATTGATGTTTACGATTGTACTGAAGATTTTAGTGAGGTTTATCATTTGTCGGAGGGGTGGAAAGCGACGATTAGGAGGAACAACGAGGCGCTATCTAAGGCAAGCAAGGCTGTAACTTGCGTTACCCAGGTTCTTGTGGATCAGCATATTTCTTGGAATGCTAATACGCATCTGGTTCCTAACGCGACGGATTTGGAGGCGTTTGAGGTAGCAGAAAGGAGGTATGACTTCAGGAAGATATTCGGGATTGAGGGGGATGCGGTGATTTTGGGGTATGTCGGTGGGGTCAATAAGAGGTTTGATGTTGATTTGATGGCTAAAATACTTGTAAACTATAAAACCTGGCATTTAATCATTGCTGGTACAACTTCCTTGAATGATGCTCGTACAAAAGGTTTTCTCAGCCTTGATAATGTCCATTGCTTAGGTCAGGTGCCCTACAAGGATGTCCCGAGATTTCTGAAGGGTGTTGATATTTGCGTATTACCACATAAAGTTGACGCATTAACTGAAAGCCAGAGTTCTATGAAGTTGTATGACTACATTGCAAGTGGGAAACCAATCGTTTCAACATTCCCCCCCGGTGTTTTGAGGGTTGAATATTATCGTAGGGCTAATAGTTTGAAAGAGTGGGTTGACGCAATCAATATGTTATCCACCCATTATCCTGCAGGAAAGAATAACTGTCCTTCCCTGGAAATTTATTGGGGCAACAGAGTTGATCAAATGGTTAAGATTTTAGGGTAGATTTAAGTATGGCTTCTGTTAAATCAATTTTATCAGACTATGTATTGATAGTGTTTATTGATGAAGACTGGCATTGTGTTCCCTTGGGGTTCACGCGTAAGAGGTTTCTCTTAGCATTGTCAGAGAGTTTCAAAAACCGTGGTTCAGTTATCTTATGTGTTCAAAGGCCGATTGACCTTGTAGTTGCACCTTTTAAATACAGAAGCAAGATGGTCAGGTATATCGGCGGACAAGGCAATTTTCAAACCATGAACTCCAATATGCATTTGCTGACTCCTTGGATGGCAGCGCACGAACGCATAGCCGTCAGGTCTGCCCGAGTGGTGCAAGTTAATAAACAACTTCTCCGTAAACAGATTGATAATACTTTAGATAAATTGGGCCTTGGGAGTAAGAAGAGATTAGCTTGGCTCTTCCATCCTTACCAAAAAGATATGAGAGAGGTTGTTGGCGAGGAGCTTTTGGTTTATGAGTGTTATGATGAGTATGCGGCACTGATTCCCCCCCCCGAACGAGACCGCATTCTAAAGTATGAAAATATAGTGCTCAGTCAAGCAGACATTGTTTTCACAACAGCAAAAAAACTTTATGATGCAAGGAAATCTATTAATCCAAACACTTATTTGATACAAAATGGCGTTGACTTTGAGTTATTTGCCAAAGCAGCAGATTCCTCACTGGCTGTTCCTCCAGATGTAGAGCGCATTCCGGCGCCGCGAATAGGCTATGCTGGAGCAATAAATGGATTACTGAACTTTGCTATGGTCAACTCTATTGCCCAGCGCCACTCTGAATGGCATTTCGTTTTTCTTGGACCCAATAATGGGAATAGGGCCTTTCAGTCCTCTTTGGCATTTCGGGAAGCTCAACGACGTCACAACATTCATTTTTTAGAGAACAAACCTTATTTAAGCGTCCCTCAATATCTAAAAGCATTTAATGTATGCATTATGCCATATCTAAAGAACGACTGCACCAGTGGTTTGTATCCGTTAAAATTGAATGAATATCTTGCTGCCGGGAAACCAACTGTCTCCACGGATTTCGTTACTGACCTTGGCGAATTGAAAGATGTCATCTGGATTACCGACACGGAAGAAGAGTTTGAGAAAGCGCTGCTGGAAGCAGTGAAAGACCGGAATCCCGAGAGGATAGCCCGTGGCCAGCAGGTTGCTCGGCAGAACTCCTGGCATGCTCGTGCGGAACGAGTGTGTGAAATTTTGACCTCGGAGATAGAACGACGCTTTGGCCGCAAGAGATGAAACCGCCGGATTTTTTTATCAGACCCTCCCAAAGTAGCATCAGTGATTGTCTAGCTCGGTGGAGAGAATAAAAATGTGTAGCGACATTTCGACACATGCTAATATATCGAAAGAAATACAAATCACTCATAACAGAGTCGCAGAACACTGGGGAATGGGCGATCTGTATGGAATCATCCCAGTCTCTTACAGTCTCTGGCTGAGGAGAAAAGTGCTTGATTGCATTGAGCAAATCTTTAAGAAACACATTGCGTATAAAGCGATTCGATTACTTGACGCAGGTTGTGGAAATGGAGAGTTCTCTCTGGTGTTTAGTAGAATGCCAAAGGTATGCTCAATTGTTGGAGTAGATTTTGCTAAGGAGATGTTATCAGTGGCCCAGAAGCGTGCCAGCTTGAACGGATACGCTGATAGATTTGAGGCGGTAGAAGCGAACCTAGAAGATCTGTCTGTAATTGCTGATTGTTCTTTTGAACTTATTTGGTTCTTTGGTGTTATTGAGCATTTGGCTCAGCCTCGCAAGGTTATCGAGCAGTTGAAAAAAAAATTGAAGCCCGGAGGTACCTTCATCCTCAAAGTTCCTCGCAGGTGGAGTATCGCCTACTGGGTGTATCTGATGTTTGGGCAGAGCCCAAAGAACTGGGGTAAACCTAAGCGCCTGTTAGAATGGTTTGATTTTCAAAATAGACTAAAATATTATAGGTGGTACTCTGTCTCAGAAGTTGTTGAGTTGTGTCAAGCCAGTGGATTGATCATTTTGGAACAAGTACCAGTAAATTATAGTCAGGTGAACGTTGGCCCCATCAGTTATCTCTTCCGATTACTTGGTCGGATAGGCGCGATAGGTTTCAGGGTATTGGACCTAATAGATCTGTGCTTCAAGTTGTTCTATAGAATTCCATCCACAGAGTTCCTTGTTCTAACAAAAGATGGATAGGGTAGGCAAGAATTTGAAAAACCACTCCATCTTGATTTTGCATTTGGAAATCGAACAGATTTGCGGAGGTTCGGTTCATGCCTTTCTCGGAGAAGGCGCCGGTCTCGGCTTTCGTCCTGACCTTAAATGAAGCGAAGAAATTGGAGGACTGCCTTCGCAGTCTAACATGGTGTAGTGAGATCTACGTCCTGGACGGGGGGAGCACCGACTGCACTTTAGACATTGCGAAGAAGTATGGGGCTAAGATATTGCAACGGAAGTTCACTACCTTCTCCGAACAAAGAAACTGGCTTCTGGATAATGTCAATTTCGAGAATGAGTGGCTTTTCACTCTGGACGCTGATGAACGCGCCCCTGAACCTTTAGCCCAAGAGATTGCAGAGGTTGTTGCTCGTGGGGGAGATGGCTATGTAGGGTTCTTGATCAATCGCAGAAACTACTTCTTGGGGCGACGAATCAGACATTCTGCCTGGTATCCTGACCGGTATTCCCGACTCTTCCGCAAAGGGTCAGGCAGATATGAACCTAAGGCCGTTCATGCAGAACTTATCTTGAATGGGCCTGTAAGTCGACTCAAAAATGAATTCGTTCACTACACCTATGATTCTCTTGCAGAAATGTTGGCGAAGTTTAACCTATACACCTCAATGGAAGCTCAGATGATCGTTACGAAATACCAGGAGTCCATTATTTGGGGTTCCTTTCCAAGGGGACGGTTCTGGCACTCTCTATTCAAGAGACTCTATGACACCCTCTCCATCCTCCAACCCTTCCTTTTTTTCTTCTATTATTTTGTGTATAAAAAAGGATTTCTAGATGGGATGCACGGCTTTCTAATCGCAACCATCAATGGATTCTTCTATGCCCTGGTGAGCCAGATGAAGGCTTGGGAACTTAAGCACAAAAAGAGGTGAATAACAAATAACTTAATAATATGGCAAATATGAATATAGCCGTTGATGCCAGAGTCTTACTCAGACCGATTAGTGGGGTTTATGTCTATCTATGGCAAATCATAAAAGCAATTAGTAACATAAATTCAAATATTCATTTTTTACTTTGCCTAGATAGGGATGAAACCTATTTGCCTAAAGAAATAAGAAAAGCGTGTAATGGTACAGTCAAGTTTGTCAATCTTCCATTCTCATCTTTAAAACCAGGCCATAATTTTGCGGCTCCTCTTTGGCTGCATTTTCTACTACCAGCGCATCTATCAAAAACAAAAGCAGACCTTTTCTGGGGTCCTAATCATTTATTGCCTGGGCGATTACTGTCCATACCCCAAGTGGTAACAGTTCACGACCTCGGGCCATACCAAAAATATGATTTTCAAAAACCGCTCTGGAAAATGATGTTTAAGACTTTTTTCCCTTTAAGCCTTAAAACGGCTAAATCTGTGATTGCTGATTCGACATTCATAGGTGAGGAAATTATAGCTAAATTCCCTTATACAAAGAATAAAATACACATTGTTAACCCTGGTTTGAGACCATTAGAGAAAAAAGTTGGAAAAAATGAAATTGCAACACAAGCTCCCTTTTACATACTTGCGGTTGGCAATCTAACATTAAGAAAGAATTATGAAACTTTAATTGAGGCATATCACATTTTAAAACTTAGAGGCTTACCGCATAAACTTGTAATATGCGGCAAGCAGGGCTGGGGTGCAGAAAAAGTATATTTAAAAATCAATAGCCTTAATCTGAATAATTCTATTGTTGTAAATGAAAATGCCGATGACTTGTTATTAGATAAATTATATTTAAACGCCAGTTTGTTTGTAATGCCCAGTTATTATGAAGGCTTTGGGCTGCCACTATTAGAAGCAATGTCATTCGGTTTGCCCTGTATTGTTTCCAATACTGGTGCATTACCCGAAGTAATTGATGATGCCGGCGTAACCATCCCACCGGATGATGTTGACTTGTGGGCAAGCTCTATGGAGAGATTGCTCTCCGACCAGTTATTAGCCAAGACTCTTTCTAAAAAAGCCATTGAAAGAAGCCGACAGTTTTCCTGGGAGAAAACAGCCAAAGAAACAATCTCAGTATTTGAAAGTGTAATATAGGTTATGACTAATTTTGTCTCTATTATCCTTCCCATCCGCAACGAGGCAAAGCATATTGAAGCCTGTATTAACTCAATATTCGCCCAAGATTTTTCCAAAGACCAGTATGAGATTTTAGCGGTGGATGGCGTGTCTGATGATGGCACTAGAGAGATATTAGAAAATTTAAAAATTAAATATCAAAGTTTAAAAATAATAGACAATCCTATGAAGATAGTCACCGCTGGGCTGAACTTAGGGATTAAAAATGCCAAGGGCGATATAATTGTCAGAATGGACGCTCACGCCAAATACGGTGATGACTACCTAAAGTCTTGCCTTGAAGTCCTAACGAAATCTGGAGCGGCTAACGTGGGTGGCCATATGCGGGCTTTGCCTGCTAATAATTCTGCCATATCCGAAGCGATTATGCTGGCTCATTATATTCCTTTTGGTTTGGGTGGTGGCAGATTTCACAATCCGGACTACGAAGGCTATGTAGAGACAGTCTGGTTGGGTTGCTTTAAGAAAGAAGTTTTTGATAAAATGGGGTATTTCGACGAAAGGTTTACCCGCACCGAAGATATAGATTTCAACTCCAGACTTAGAATAGCCGGCTATAAAATCTATCTTTCTCCTAAAATAAAAGCCTACTATTATTGTCGGCCCAATTTAAAAGAACTCTGGCGCCAACGCTGGCTGGATGGAATGGGTGTGGTTAGAACATTGCCGATAAATCCGAGGGCTCCTAAACTCCGCCACTTTGTGCCGCTCTTATTTGTGGGGTCGCTTTTGCTATTAGCAATGGTAATAGGAATTAGCGGACAGGATTCAGGGGGCAGGGTTCATGGGTTAGCTCAAGGGTTTTTGATTTTTGAGCTTTTGACCTACCTTTTAGCCAGTCTATTTTTCACTATTAAAATGTTTCTGAGCCGCCGCGCTCAAAAGCCTCAATTTCCTAATTTCCAAACCTCCCAACTTCCCAACTTCGCCATTTCAGGAGAGGCTCTCAATCCGAAATGGAAGTTGTTCTTCTGCCTGCCCCTTGTCTTCGCCACTCTGCATTTATCCTACGGGCTTGGCTCGCTCTGGGGACTTTTGACTTTACCAGTATGGTGGGCGCGTTTTAGAATGAAGATTGGAAATTAAGAAGATAAAGAGATAAGAAGACAAGGGGAAAAATCAATGTCTAACGATACAATAGAAAAAATAAAGGAGAGGATAATTTCTATCTTTGATAAATATTTTGGAGAAGACTACATTCTTTTTATATTTGGCTCGTTTGCTAAAAATACTCAAGACATTGCCTCTGATATAGATTTAGCTATATATTCTAAAGAAATTATACCCGCTTCTGTAATAGCGCAAGTGCGAGAAGAGTTAGAAAACAAAGTTCCAACCTTAAGGTCTATAGATTTAATTAACCTTAGCGATGGAAATCTTGATAAGAAATTGTTAGCAAATATATTAAAGGATGGCTTAATATGGAAAAAGGGGAAAAATTCCAAAGAACTTTTGAAAAATTTAGAAAAGCGTTTAAGAAATTTGAAGAAATAATTAGGCAACCTTTAGTATTTGATTTCTTAAGCGAAGAGTTAATCATAGAAGTTGCCACAAAGCGTTTTGAATACACCTTTGAAGCCTTGTGGAAGTCCATTAAGGAATATTTAAGAATTGAAGGATTGATTTGCACCACGCCGTTACAGTATTTTAAGGAGGCATTTAAAAGAGGTCTTATTGAAGAAAAATATGAAAACCTATTTTTTGAGATGGTAGATAAGAGAAATCAGATTGTTCACATCTATGGACTTGAGGAGGCAAAAGAAATATATAAATTTATAAAAAAAGATGAGGTTTACCTGGCCATACATAGTATTTACCAGAAACTGAAGGAAGTATCTATTTGATTTTCCTTTATTTCATCATTCCATTATTTTAGAATTGTAGAATAATGAAATGATAAAAAAAGTGCTAATCATTCAAATATTTTTTCCCCTTTCAGAGACCTCGGCCACAAATTCCTTGATAACTAGTCAAATACTGTGGTATTATAAAAACAAAGAAGGAAAAATAAAAAATGTCTATCTACTTAGCCATTTTTTTAGTTACTTTTTTATTCGCTCTTCTATTTACTCCCTTGGCCGGACGAGCCGGTCACAAGATGGGAACAGTTGATAAACCCAGGGAACTGAGCATTCATACTGAAACTATACCCCGAAGTGGTGGACTTGTCTTTTTCTTCGCCTTTCTTTTACCCAGCATTTATCTTATAACTAATTCGCTCTTGACTTCACTGGAGCGTAGACTCCTGGCAGGTATTATGGGAGGAGGACTTTTCATCTTTGCTATTGGTCTTTTGGATGACCTAAAAGAAATTTCTCCACTTAAAAAATTTATCTGGGAAATAATTGCCTCTATAATTCCTATTGCTTTTGGATTACATTTTGGTTTCTTGCCTCAGTGGTGGATTTCTTTACCTCTGACTATTTTTTATCTAGTGGGGGGGGCAAATGCTCTGAACCTTTCTGATGGAATGGATGGTCTAGCCACCGGAATGTCTGCGATTATCCTTGGATTTTTTTCTCTACTTTCTCTATCTTCAGGAAATCATCTGGCGTTGGCTATTTCTTTAATATTATTAGGCATTTCCCTTGGGTTCTTATATCATAACTTTTATCCTGCCAAAATCTTTTTAGGTGATGGTGGAAGTCTCTTTCTTGGTTTTAATTTAGCCTGTATTGCTTTAATTTTCAGTAATCGGCCCTATGATTTTAAGTGGGTTTTAGCACCACTGCTAATTCTTTTTATCCCCGTAGCTGATACGGCTTCTGCCCTTTTGCGGCGTTTTAGAGAGAAAAGAGACCTTTTTACTGGCGACCGAAGTCATATTTATGATATTTTACAGCATAAGATTTTGAATAAAACCACAGAATTTTACATAAAAAACAGAGAAAAATTCAGTGAAATTCCCTGGGGCGTCCCGATGAAATCGGGACGGGCGAGCCAGTGTGATTCTGTGGCTAATACCTTGAAGCATAGGAATTTGAATAAAGCCACAGAATTACACCCCGATTTTATCGGGGTGAAAATCTGTGTTAATCTGTGGCTAAATATCTTGAAGAAGAAAGGATTCGCCCATCAGACTACCGTAATTTCAATGTATGTCTTTTCTGGAATTTACGGTGTGATTGGTTTAGGATTTACCAGATTAACTCAGAGCCAGAGTATAATTTTTGCCATTCTAATTATTATTTTCTCTACTTGGGGAATGCAACGGTTGTGGGTATTCGGGCATAGAAATTCAAATACCAAAAATCTCCCGCCTTTGGCGGGATCCCGCTAAAAGCGTGGAAAATATCAAAATGACACATCAAAATGCAAAATTTTTAATAACAAAGCGCAAAATTCAAAATAATACCAAACGACGAAACATTCGTTTTTAACATTTGTCATTTAAATTTTGGATTTATTGGGGATTTTGGATTTTGACATTTGGCATTAGACTGTGTGATTTTGATTTTTTGATTTACTATAGGGGGAGTCAGATATGGTTACCACTTTTACCCGTCGGGCTTTTTTGAAATTTACGGCACTGGCTGGTCCCTTTCTCTTTCTTCTGGGAAAAGTGCCAAAACTATTCGGTGGTCCAAAGGAACATAACCCCGAGGGCCATTACTGGAAAAACGGAATGTTTAAGCAGGATAATGTTGACACCTCACAAGAGAAAGAAGGCATCATCAAGGCAAAATTCAATGGTGCCTGGCATACCTATCAAACTCAAAGTCTGCCACCAGCCTTTCTTAACTGGAATTTCTCTGCCCGGATTAAGACTTTGGAAGAAATCAAAGAAGGCAAACCTCCATCATTAGCCGGTCCACATAATGGAGCGGTAGCCACTTATGGTGGGAGAAGATTGGACTCCCAGGTTTCCATCAACAATGCCATTAAGGGAATGGGCTTTGCCCCAAAAGAAGAAAGAATCAAAGAGACAAGCAAGAAATTAAAAGAGACTATCAGTCAATCTCAAGAGAAAAAATTAGAAATCTTAAAATCATTCTATCAAGAGAGAGAAAATCTTTTTGATACAAAAAAACAGGTTTCTCTGGAACTATATACTTCACCAGAGTTTGAAACACACACTTTTTTAAATCTAATGGAAAACCCTGTTGCCTCTGTAGTCTTCCTTGATTTTCCTTGTTTTGAATTGCGAACAGTTGTCCGTCTCGTCCATCCCAAAGATACCTCTGCCAGCAGATATGAACGACATCTTCTCGAATATACCAATTTAGTGCACTCCTATTTTCACGGAGAGTTTAAGGAAGATTTTATCGCGATGATTTTTCACCTCCTTGAAGTTTTTGACAATTCTCCGGGGAAGAAGAGAGGAATCCGGATTGTGCCAGTGGAATAAAATGATGAAAGATGTAGGGGAGGGGCTTGTCCCCTCCCTATAGGAGGTTAATAAGATATGAAAAAAGATTTAGTCTCTGTGTCTGACCTCACTAAATCAGAAATTGAAAAAATGTTCGTTCTCTCTAAAAAAATAAAATCTAAAACCAAGAAAGGCATCGCTCACAGGGTCTTAAAGGAAAAAACCTTGGCGATGATTTTTGAAAAGCCTTCACTCCGAACCAGAGTGACCTTTGAAACCGGGATGACACAATTAGGTGGGCATGCTATTTATTTAGCTCCGGCTGACATTCAACTCGGCAAGCGGGAGTCTGTAGCTGATGTGGCCAGCAATCTCTCACGCTGGGTAGACGCCGTTATGGCTCGGACTTTTTCTCATCAGACGATTGTGGAATTGGCAGAAAATGCTACTGTGCCAGTGATTAATGGCCTTTCAGATTTGGAGCATCCTTGCCAGATTCTGGCGGATTTCTTTACAATTTATGAGCACCGGGCTAAGAAGATGGACTGGCGAAATTGGAAACTCGCCTACATCGGAGATGGCAATAATGTCTGCCATTCACTTCTTTTAGCAAGTGGAATTTTAGGAATGAACATCTCCGTTGGCTGCCCCAAGGCTTATCAGCCAAAACAAGAGATTATTGAAAAGACTTTAGAGTTTGCGCAAAAGACGAAGGCAAAAATTGAAATTTTGGAAGACCCTTTTGTCGCAGTTAAAGAGGCAGATTTTATTTATACCGATGTTTGGGCTTCAATGGGGCAGGAAGCCGAGAGAGAAGAAAGAAAAAGAGTTTTTGCTGACTATCAGGTTAACGCAAAATTAGTAGCAAAAGCAAAAGAAGATGTTTTAGTACTTCACTGTCTACCAGCACATAGAGGCGAAGAGATTACAGACGAAGTCATTGATGGACCTCATTCAATTGTTTTGCCTCAAGCAGAAAATCGCCTTCATCTACAAAAGGCGATCTTGGTGAAATTACTTTTCAACAAATGACACGGAGTATCACTTCGTTCGCAGGATCGCTAAGAGGCTCGTAGTAAACGCCGTATCGTTTCACTCGTTCTTTTAGCCACAGATTAACACAGACAAACACCAAATAGAGTTATCGGGTCATTGAGTTAATGTTTAATAACCTAATTACCTAATTACCTTTTTAAACAATCTGTGTAATTTGCGGTGGACTTCACAGACTTTTTCAGGAGAAACTCTTTAAATTTCATCGGCCCTGTCTCCGATTACTCCGAGCGATAGCGATACTGCGTTTCGTCTGTCTTTTCCACACGCCAGAGACTCTAAAAACCGACTTCCCGAATTCTACTCGGAGAGATTAAAGATGAGCAGAGTATACTACCGCGTCGTGGCTAAAATCTGTTTTAGTCCTTCCGAGTCAATTGATTTTGTGAGTGCCTCCTCAAGAGTTACAATTCCTGTCTTGATTAGATTGGCTAAAGAAAAGTTTAGGGTAGTCATTCCCTCTTTCATTCCTGTTTGCAAATGAGAGGTTAATTGATAGGTCTTTGCTTCTCTAATCAAATTCCTTACTGCTGGTGTTCCTACCATTATTTCAAAAGCCGCCACTTGCCCTCTCCCATCAGCTCGTTTCAAAAGAATCTGAGAAATGACGCCGACAAAATTTACAGAGACCTGTGTCCTGATTTGCAATTGTTGATGCAAGGGAAAGACATCAATGATGCGGTCTACGGTTTGCACGGCATCAGTAGTGTGCAGAGTAGCCAGGACTAAATGTCCAGTTTCAGCGGCGGTGATAGCTAAGGAAATCGTCTCTAAATCACGCATCTCACCTACTAAAATCACATCAGGATCCTGACGAAGCACATATTTCAGGGCGTCAGCAAAGGAGAGGGTATCATTGCCAAGTTCTCTCTGATTGACCAAAGCCTTTTTGTCTTGAAACAGAAACTCAATCGGGTCCTCAACGGTCATAATATGACAAGCCTCTTGGGTATTGCGATAGTCAATTAGAGCCGCCTGAGTAGTGGTCTTCCCACACCCGGCTGGTCCAGTGATTAACAATAATCCACGGGGTCTCATGACTAATTCCTTACAAATAGGGGGTAATCCAAGTTCTTCTAAGATGGGAATCCGTTCAGGAATTAAACGAAAGACCAAGCCCATAGAACCACGCTGTTGAAAAAGATTCACCCGAAAGCGTCCGAGGTTAGGCACGGTATAGGCAAAATCAAGTTCCAATTCCTCTTGAAAACGCCAACGGAGATTCTCACTTACAAGATTCTGGACTACGGATTTGGTGTTTTCACCAGTAACGATGGGAAGTGGAAGTGGCATCAAATCGCCATAAATGCGCACCAATGGAGGGCTTCCTACCTTGAGATGAAGGTCAGAAGCCTTTTTTTCTTTCATTGTTTGAAGCAGAGGTAAAAGTTCCATCAACGTTTCAATTGCTGTTCCAAAAGGTGGGGATTAGACGATTTGGCTAAGGCATCTTCAAAAGTAATCAGACCGCTTTGGTATAAATCCTTAAGACAGGAATCAAGAGTCTGCATCCCGAATTTTGAGCCACTCTGAATCACTGAATAGAGTTGTGGTGTCTTTCCTTCTCTGACAATAGTTCTCACCGCAGGGGTGCAGATAAGAATCTCAAAAGCAGCTACCCGCCCAGTGCCGTCAGCCCTTGGAATTAGAGTCTGAGAAATCACCGCCTGAAGAGTTGCTGACAACTGAAGTCTCACCTGTTGTTGTTGGTCCGGGGGAAAGACATCCACGATTCTATCCACTGTTTGTGCGGCATCAGTCGTATGAACCGTAGAAAAAACCAAATGGCCAGTTTCGGCGGCAGTAATAGCCAAAGCCATCGTTTCTAAATCGCGCATCTCTCCGACTAAAATCACATCAGGATTCTGACGCATCACATGTTTTAGGGCGGCGGCATATGAATGGGTGTCCACCCCGATTTCCCTTTGATTAATGCTGGCTTTTCTATCCCGATGGAGAAATTCAATGGGGTCTTCTACGGTCATAATGTGACAGGATTTATTTTCATTGATGTTTTCAATCATAGCCGCCAGAGTAGTAGATTTGCCGCTGCCAGTCGGACCGGTCACCAAGACAAATCCCCGGGGCAGAATAGAAATAGCTTTTAAGATTTGCGGCAATCCCCATTCATCAATTGTTTTTACATGCAGTGGAATCACTCTTAAGACCGCTCCTACATTACCTCGCTGACGAAAGACATTCACCCGAAAGCGAGAAACACCAGGAATGGAATAGGACATATCCAGTTGATGAGTGCGCTCATATCTTTCTCTCCGCTCTTGATTCATAATGCCATACATCAGGTCTTTTGTATCTTGCGATGTAAGTGGAGGAAGGTTAGTCCGCACCAACTGCCCATGAATGCGAAAGACTGGTGGCTCACTAACTTTCAGGTGAAGGTCAGAACCTTCAAGAGAGACTAAATTGCGCAAAAGTTCATCAAGATTAAAAGTGCCCATGTTTTGTAAAAATCTATCAGAATAATCAAATGAGTGTCAAGAAAAATTTAGCTACGGATTCATCTAGTTTAGAGAAATCAGAAGACGGAGGTCAGAGGTTAGAAACCTTTCAAATCTATTTTCTGGGCTATCTGTCATCTGTTATTCTTTCATCTGTCGTCTGATTTTTCAAAGCCCTTCTACAGTCACTTTCAAACAATTGGGTAATACTCTACCTAAAAATCTCTCACCCATTTCCAAAAATTTCAATGGCAGGTCACTGACGAAAAAAGTATGTTCCGGCTCATCGGTGCTTTCTCTCAAGAGACTCCGATTGGTAAGCATTTCTTTTATGGCTAGAGCGGTTTCAAAAGCCGAATCTACTAGAGAGACTTCTTCACCAATGACATTTTGAATTACTCCTTTTAGGAGCGGATAGTGGGTGCAGCCCAAAACCAAAGTATCAATGCCTGCCTGCCGTAATGGTGTTAAGTATTCCTCTGTAATAAGTCGGGTAGCTTGTTTGTTAATCCAGCCTTCTTCTACCAATGGCACAAAGAGTGGGCAGGCTTGACCTATAACCAAGACCTCTGGGATGAGTTCTCTAATGTTTTTTTCATAAACACCGCTGGCAATGGTTCCCAAAGTGCCAATCACCCCAATTCGCTTTTTCTTGGTGCGGCTCACCGCCGCTTTTGCCCCAGGTTCAATGACACCTAAAATGGGCAAATCTTTAAATTCCTCTCTCAATGCTTGAAGACTTAAGGCTGAGGCAGTATTACAGGCCACGATGACCATTTTTACTTTTTGTTCTAAAAGGAAACGAGTGTTCTGGAAACTAAATTTTGTCACGGTTTCTTTGGATTTTGAACCGTAGGGGACTCGGGCAGTATCGCCAAAATAAACAATACGCTCTTGAGGTAGTAGGCGGGAAATCTCTTTCACTACTGTCAATCCGCCAATACCTGAATCAAAAATACCGATGGCTTTCTTCCGGTCATTCACTTATTCATCCTCTTTTCGTAGATTTTCTTAAATTCAGCAATTCCAGCATAAATAGCTTCTACAATTTTTGCTCTAAACTTTGACTGGCGCAAAAGTCTTTCTTCTTGCCAGTTTGAAATGAAAGCAGTTTCCACCAAAATAGCCGGCATCATTGCCCCTCGGAGAACATAAAAGCCTGCTTGGTTAATCCCTCGGCTATTGATGGGTAACCTCTTGGAAAATTCCTCCTGCACCAATTCAGCTAACTCGCTTGATTCAGCCAAATATTCTGTTTGAATGAGGTCACCAAAGATAAAATCTAATTCACTTAGATGCCCAGTAGCAGTATCAGGCTTTTCAAATTTCAAGGCAGAGTTCTCTAAAATTTCTGTAGCTCTGGCTTCATCATTTCTCGCCAATGAAAGGAAATAAGTCTCACAGCCATTCATTGCCCGACTCCGATTGGCATTGCAGTGAATACTGACAAAGAGATTTGCTTGCGCCTCATTTGCTATCTTTGTCCGCTCGCCCAAAGGAATAAAGGTGTCATCTACTCGGGTCATAATCACCTTCACTTTCAATTTTTTTTCAAGGAGTTCTTTCAGTCGCAGAGCCATATCCAGATTAGCGATTTTTTCTTCAAATTTTGTTGGACCAATGGCGCCAGGGTCTTGTCCTCCATGCCCTGCATCAATAACAATTTTCTCAATCTTTAATTTAGTTTTTGTCGACGAGGGAATGTTTTTTTTGACGACAGGACTTGCTTTCTCAAAAGAGAGTTCTTTCTTCTCATCATTCCATAGAATTTTTTCTTTCAGAGTCGGTCCAAGATAACGCCAGAGGAACTCTACCGGCACTAACAGTTCTCCCTCTTCTTTTCGTGGTGGATTGACTAATTGATAGACTTGTCTATCTATGGAAAGGAAACAATTATCTACAATTAATTGAAAAGAATGTTCACCCACGGTTATTTTTAATCGCTGAATTTCAGGATACCACTCAGAATTTGCCTGAACAATTCGCACTAAGTCCCGTAAAAGAATATAATCTTCACCATCAAAATTAGAAGATTCTAATGTTTCTTGAGATTGACTGTTGAGATAGAAGCAGTTTATTTTCGCTTGAGAAATTGAAGCAAATTTGAGAAAGATAAAAAAAAGGCAAATATAAAAAATACTTTTTCTAAACATAGGATAATTATATCATAAAGAATTTCGTTTGTCAAATTTTCCTTGTCTGTTCTTCTTTCTTCTTCTCCAATAATTCTCTAATTTTCTCTGAGAGAACACTTATCTTAAATGGTTTTGGAATATAAAAATCTGCTCCTGCGGCTAGGCCTCTTTCTATGTCAGGTTCTGTGGTCTTGGCAGTAACCATAATGATTTTGATTTGTTTTGTCTCTGGGTCGGTTTTTAGCTGACGGCAGACTTCTAAACCGTCAAGACCTGGCATCATAATGTCTAAGAGAATGAGGGCGGGTTTCTGCTCTCGGGCAAATTTTAAAGCCTGCTCCCCATCCACTGCTTGAACAATCTCATAATCACTTCTCTGAAGGAGTTCACTCAGAAAAAAAAGAATATTTTTGTCATCATCAGCAATTAAGATTTTTTTCATTGCTTTGCATCTCCTTGCTCTTCTAAATGCTTTCTACGCTTTTCACTTCTGGCACTTTTTCTTTCAGGATTCTTTCAATTCCCATCTGCAAAGTCATCTGGGACATTGGACAGCCGGCGCAGGCGCCGGTCAATCGCACCTTGACTGTGCCACCTTCCGTGATTTCTACCAACTCCACATTACCGCCGTCTCTCTGTAAGACAGGAATGATTTCCTGTAGTGCTGTTTGAACCTTTTCCTTGATTTCAGGTTGCATCTAAGCCTCCTTATTTAATTATTACTGAAGAACCACAGATTATTTGAAAAGGGCTAATTAGGTAATTAAGTCATTAAGTTATTGAACAATGACCCAATCAGGATGTTGATGACCATGAAAACCACAGAGAGCACCTCAAAAATTCCTTAGCCACAGATTCACCTCGGCCAGAGCCAACTTTCAATTATCAAAAGGAATGTTGCCAGGACTAAAGTGGAGACCGCTACTACGAAACCAGGTTTGAACCACTCCCAGAAAGTTACTTTGTGACCCCGCTTCTCCAATAATCCTAAAACCACAATGTTTGCCGTAGAACCAATCAGCGTAAGATTACCTAAGAAAGTCCCGCCTAAAAGTATACCCCACCAGAGATAATGTATAGAGATACCTGTCTTGGCTAAATCTTGGATTATGGGAATAAAAGTCGCTACTGCTAAGACATTGTCCAAGAAAGCGCTCAAAATCCCAACACTCCAGGTGAGAATGATTAAAAGGAGATTTTGATTGCCTCCGGTTAGGTCTACAACCTTCTGGGCTAAAAGTGAGGTTATTCCTACATAGTGTAAAGTTCCGACCGAAGCAAAGAGCAAAAGGAAAAAGGCCAAAGTCCACCATTCAACTTTTTTCTCTACCAAATTTCTTGCCTTCTCTCCCTCTAAAAATAAAGCAATCGCCCCGCCAATAAGAGCTATACCCACCAGAAGTGTATTCTTCTCAAGATATAGCCATTTTTCTAATTGATGATGAAGAATCAATCCACCAATTACACCTAAAAACAAATAGAGTGAAATTCTAAAGTTTCTTCTTGAGATATGGTTTTCTTCAATCTTGCCTTTAATACTCTTACCCATCTTATGATTTAAACTCTTAATAGGTCGGGCAAAAAACCAAAAGCAGAGCAGAATGCAGAATGCTAAGCCAACCAGAGAAATCGGTGTTACCCAGCGAATAAAGTCAATAAAAGTAAAACCAGCTCGTAGAGCAATTAAAACACCAATCGGATTTCCTACTACAGTCATACTGGAACCTATGTTAGTGGCAAAAACCAGCATTATGAGGAAAGGAGCTGGGTCAAGTTCAAATCTCTCAGTGATGTGAAACATCACTGCACTCATAAAGAGAATGGAGGTAACTTCATCTACTAAAGCGGCTGAAAGAGCGGCTAATATAAGCATCATAGAGATAAGTCGCCAGGCACTTCCCTGAACTTGCTCTAAAATTCTTTCTACTAATATTTCAAAAAACTTCCGTTCCTCTAAGAAACCAATTACAATCATCATTCCAATGAGAAAGAGGATGACATCCAAATTAGCAAAGTGAAGTAGGTTGGGAATATCCAGCACCTGAAAGATTAAGAGGAAGAAAACTCCGATGAAGGCAAAAGCCAAACGCCTTTCCCAGTAAATCAATGTGCCGGTGATAAATGAGAGGAAGACAAAGAATGAGAGGTCTTGACGAAAGGAAAGCCCTAGGCCAAGGTGGGCAAGTAAGGTTAAAACAAGTGGCACAATTATCACTGATAGAATAGAAATTAGACGCATAGAGAGTCCTCACTTCACGAATACAAAAATCAAATATCAAAAATTAAAATTACAAATTAAAATCCAAAAATTCTAAATTTTGATATGTCATTTTGATATTTGATTTTTCTTTATGTCACCGGGTCATATCCTCCTGGATTGAATGGATGGCAACGCAGAAGACGTTTTAGAGAAAGAAATATTCCTCGCCAAAAACTGTAATGCTGTAAGGCTTGAATGGCATATTCGGAACAGGTAGGAGAGAAACGGCAAGAAGGAGGCAAAATTGAGCCGAATAATTGATAGAGACGAATGCCATATATCAAGATAAGCCTCGCTTTGCTCGGCAATGGCAAATGGCAAATTGCAAATTTTAAATTGCAGATTGATTTTTTTTTCATTTTGCTCCTTTATCCTTCTACCTTTAGTTCTTTCTCCCACTGTGCCTTTTGGAAAAGTTCTTCCATCTCTTTTTTGATTTCCCAATAAGTGGCTTCAACAATTGTTGGTTTCGCTAGGAAGATAAGGTCAAAGTCATTTCTAATTTCTGCTTTCAGGCGCCGATAGGATTCTCTTAATCTTCTTTTGACTTTATTTCTCACTACGGCCTTACCAATCTTTTTGCTCACTACAAATCCCACCCGACACAAGATATGCGATTTCGTCGCAATCTTCTCACCTCTCCCTTTCTCCCTCGGGTGGCACCCCGACACAGTCGGGGTGCAGGACAGGCAAGATGTCTGTCCTACCGGAGGGAAGGGGTGAGGTCTCTCTAATAAGCGAAGAGAAAATAGCTTCCCTTCAAGTTTTCTACCTTTTTCAAATACTTGCTGAAAATCTTTTTTCTTACTCAAGCGCTCAGTTTTGGGAAACCCTTCTTTTTTTATCATACGGTCAATCGTTTTCTTCCCTTGGCTCTTCTTCGGCTTAAGATTTTCCTCCCGTCTTTAGTCCGCATTCTTTTACGAAAGCCGTGAGTTCTTTTTCTCTTAATCCGGCTTGGTTGATAAGTGCGTTTCATTCTTTACTCCTTCTGGTTCAACCACGAAAACGCGAAAATCACGAAATTATTCCTTAGTCTAGTTCAAATTCTATAATAGACTTTCGTGCCTTCGTGGTAAATTGTTTTTCATATAACTTTTGACACTACCGTTTTTACGTTTGACGCATTACGCTTTTTGCGTTCGGCGTTTAGCGTCTGGCGTCTGGCGTTCATCTACGCTTCGCCCACTACTTCTATTTTCATTTTTTCCTTCAAAGCAGCGTGAGCTGCCGCCAAACGAGCTATTGGCACCCGATAGGGAGAACAGGAAACATAATCCATTCCCACCCAATGACAAAACTCCACCGAAGAAGGTTCACCACCGTGTTCTCCACAGATGCCGACTTCCAAATCCGGTCTTGTCTTTCTTCCCTTTTGAATTCCCACTTCTACTAAGAGTCCAACACCTTCCTGGTCAAGTTTCTGGAATGGGTCTTCAGGAATGATTTTCTTTTCTACATAGAGATTCAAGAATTTACCTGCATCATCTCTTGAGAGTCCATAGACTGTTTGAGTTAAATCGTTCGTGCCGTAGGAAAAAAAGTCGGCTACTTCAGCAATGCGGTCAGCAGTTAAAGCGGCTCGGGGCAATTCAATCATCGTGCCCACCAGATATTTTATCTTGACTTTTTGTTCCTCAAACACCTCAAAAGCCACTCGGTCCACAATTTTTCTCTGCATTTTCAATTCATTCATATGACCCACCAAAGGAATCATCACTTCAGGAATGACCTTAATTTTCTCCTTGGCTACCTGGCAGGCGGCTTCAAAGATGGCTCTGGCTTGCATTTCTGTAATTTCAGGATAAGCAACTCCTAAACGACAACCACGATGTCCTAACATCGGATTGGCTTCATGCAATGAAGTAACCTTTGCCTGTAATTCCTCAAAAGTAATACCAATCTTCTCTGCCAATTCTTTTATTTCTTCCTCTTTTTGTGGCAGAAATTCGTGCAGTGGAGGGTCAAGGGTTCTGATAATTACTGGCAGTCCATCCATCTCTCTAAAGATACCAACAAAATCTTCTCTTTGCATCGGTAGAAGTTTTGCCAAAGCTTTTCTTCTTCCTTCTTCATTCTTGGCCACAATCATTTCTCGCATCGCATCAATTCTATCGGGATTAAAGAACATATGTTCAGTCCGACAGAGCCCGATTCCTTCAGCTCCGAATTCTCTGGCCACTCTGGCATCTTTAGGAGTATCAGCATTAGTGCGCACTCCGAGTTTCCGTAACTGGTCTGCCCATTTCATCAACAGAGCAAAATCGCCAGAAAGCGATGGAGCAACTGTGGGAACTTTTCCCGGAATCACTCTACCAGTGGAACCGTCTAAAGTCAGATATTCGCCTCTTTTGATTATCTTGTCTTTAACTCGGATTTCGCCCTTTTCGTAATCAATCTCAATTCCACTACAACCGGCAACACAACATTTCCCCATACCCCTAGCAACAACAGCGGCGTGAGAGGTCATTCCACCCCGAGCCGTTAAGATTCCCTGTGCCACGGCCATTCCATGAATATCCTCAGCTGAGGTCTCTAATCTCACCAGAATAACTTTATTCCCGGCTTTGGCTTCTTCCACCGCTTCCTCAGCCGAAAAGACTATCTGTCCCACCGCTGCTCCCGGTGAAGCCGGCAATCCCTTAACCAGCACTTCAAATTTCGCTTTCGGGTCTAAAGTTGGATGCAACAATTGGTCTATTTGATCAGGGTCCACTCTTAAAACTGCTTCTTGTTTGCTGATTAATCCTTCTTTTGTCATCTCTACTGCCATTCTCACTGCCGCCTGAGCTGTTCTCTTCCCCTTTCTTGTCTGAAGCATCCAGAGTCTACCTTTCTGAATAGTGAACTCAATGTCCTGCATGTCCCGATAATGTCTTTCTAATTTCTTATAAATCTTTTCTAATTCCCGATAGACCTGTGACATCTTCTCTTCTAGAGAAATTTGTGATGGGTCGGTCTTTCCCGCTATATTGATTGGCTGTGGTGTTCTGATACCAGCTACGACATCCTCACCCTGAGCATTCACCAGATATTCTCCATAGAATTTTTTCTCGCCGGTTGCGGGGTCACGGGTGAAAGCGACTCCGGTGGCTGAATCTTCACCTATATTGCCAAACACCATTGCCTGCACCGAGGCGGCTGTTCCCCATTCCTCAGGGATATTGTTTAATCTCCGATATTCAATGGCACGCTTATTATTCCAGGATTCAAATACAGCACCGATGGAACCAAAGAGCTGTTTCCTCGGCTCCTCAGGAAAATCTTGTCCTGTCCTTTCTTTGACCAGAGTCTTAAATCTTCTCACCAACTCTTTCAAATCTTCAACAGTCAAATCAGTATCAAGTTTCACTCCTCTTTCTTTTTTCAATTCTTGAATAGCACCTTCAAATGGGTCAATTTCTTTTTCCTCTCTCGGCTTCAATCCTAAAACAACATCCCCGTACATTTGGATGAAGCGACGATAACAATCGTAAGCGAACCGTTCATTTTGTGTGGCAGAAATCAATCCCTGGAGTGTTTTTTCATTCAAGCCGATATTCAGCACGGTATCCATCATTCCTGGCATAGAAACTCTGGCCCCGGAGCGCACAGAGACTAATAGCGGATTTTTAGCATCACCAAATTTGGTCCCCATAGCTTTTTCCACCTTTGTTAGGTTCTTTTCAATCTCTTCTCTTAAACCTGGTGGATAGCGTTTTTTGTTGGCATAGTAATACCGACAGACTTCAGTGGTAATGGTAAAACCAGCCGGGACCGGAATACTGAGATTGGTCATTTCCGCTAAATTTGAGCCTTTGCCGCCCAACAAATCCTTCATCCGAGCGCTACCGGCGGCTTTTCCCCCCCCGAAGAAATAGACAAACTTTTTGGACATAAAACCTCCTGGTAAGAAATGATTACACAGATTTAACTACCAATTACACAGATTTCTAAAACATAAATAATCTGTGTAATCCCCTTTTTATAATCTGTGGAGTCATAAATTAAATAAGTTTTTCCGTTATTCTTTTGGTTTCCTTCTCAAAAAATTTTTTTACTTCTGCCCAGCGAACTTTTTCTATCATTAGTGGTATCGTATCCTTTTCCGCATCTTCAAAATAGGAGAGGCTTTTCATAAGGTGAAGGAATGCCTCAGATAAATTCCTGTATTTTTTTTCATAAGTGTTGAAAATAGTTTTCCAATCTAAAGAGTTCTGCAAAATGAAATAGAGATCTATAAAATCTCGCTTCCTTCCTCTAGCGGCGATGGCTGCTAACTTCATCGCCGCAATATCCTGCAAGTCAGCAATCCGAACTTGTTGAAATATTTTTGTTGGATAAATGAGCGGGTAAGGATAGTAAAAAAGACTAAACCCAATTTCTTTGAATTTACCAAGAAGTGTTCCCCACTTTATTTGTTCACATTTGAACTTAGGAATATTTTGAAAAACCCTCAATATTTTCTCAACATCAAATTCTTTCTCAATAAAAAAATCCAAATCAAAAGAGAAGCGATGCCCAAGTTGTAAAGCACAACCCGTACCACCAGCAAGATAAGCCTCTAAAGGAAAATCTCTCTCTCTTAATAGGGCCAGAATAGTCTTTGTATCTTTTGAAATTGCGGAGTCAAACATAAAACTTCTTTCTTATTCAATCCAAAGAACATTGCCCAGAAATTAGCCGTCCTTTGGGAAAGGACCCGACTTTTTTTCAAGGTCTCCATAATCGTTCGCCGCCTAAAATGTTTAAACATCCAGCGAACCGCTTTCTCATTACCATACTCTAATAATCTTTCTATAACATAGATTTGATGTTTTCGTAAATCAATATTCTTAATAGAGGTATCCCAAAAATATAGTCTGAAATCAGAAGGAATTGAAACCTGTTTTTTCTTCATCGAACATATGGAACCACAAATTTTGCATTGATGTATTCATTGATTACAAGCGATATCCGGCATTCCCACTTTCTGCCAGAAGACACTATGACGTAGTCTTTGAAAATATTCGGGTTTATCCGCAATGGCATCATAGGAAAAGAGGACTACTCCTTTAACCCCTAAATGCCGCACTGCAGAAATCTTTTCAATTGCCTCACCTACACTTTGATTATAAACAGCAATGCCTGCGATTAGGTCACCTTTATTTACCCAGGCTAATCCGTTTCTAATTTGCCTAATGACCGTGTTTATCTGAGTGTCATAACACATCGGCACGACAAAGTCAACCAGTCCTTCCTGGAGCCATCTGCCCCAGTCTTGTCCATGATAACTATAGGCAGACTGATAATCCGGAATTACCGCCGCCGAAAGTTTTACCCAGGGATTCATTCTTGAAAGCTCTTGACGAACATTCTTAACGAATTCGGTGACCCTATCAACTTTCCACCGTTCCCACTTTGTCCAGAGGTCCAGATAGCCATCCCGACCCAATTGAAAGGTCAATTCTCCGGGTCTCTCTAGGAAATCATAAGGGTCCACATAGAATTGTCGCATAAATTCGCTTCTGCTGGAAACATCATAACCATATTTTAACCCAGGATAGCGAATATAGTCAAGATGAATTCCATCAACATCATATTTCAAGACAATTTCTCTAACTATTTCCAAAAGATATTCACGAATCCAAAGGTCTGCCGGAGAAACAAAAGTTCCCTCCAGTCCATGCCGGGCAAACTCTTTTGATGTATAATCTTTAAGAGGTCTTCCTGATTCGTCAACCAAAGAACTCCAAGGGTAGAGATTGAGTAGATGAGTAGTATCTCGGGGTAAATCTTCAAATGACCAGGCATAGTAGATATTGAGCCAGGTATGAACTTCTAATCCGCGGTGGTGTGCTTCTTTAACAATTAAAGCCAAAGGGTCAAATCCTCTCTTCACTAATCTTGACAGAGGTACAAATCTTGAGGGATAGAAAGCTTCACCACGAGCATAGACCTGGACAAAGATAGCATTGAAATTATTTTTTTCCGCAGACTCTAACATTTGATAGACTTTCTGGGGAGTGGTCAAAGTATAGCGCACTACCCAGAGCCCGCGGAGTTCGGGAGAAGCTTGCACAGAGGAAACCAAGATATGAAACCACAGATTTACCCAGATTAACCCTCGCAGCAAAATTTGGTGCGGGGTTAACACAGAGGTCGCAATATATCTCTTTGGTGTTATCTTCATCTTCTGTTATCTCCACAAACAAAATTTCGTAGGCCAATCTATATTTTGGCCATGCCCTCTCACCTATGATTTAGATGTTCTTTTTAAGATAGCCTCCCAGATTTCTTTGAGCCCTAACTTTTCTGCCCATTGGGAGATGTAATTATGGTCAATAATCTCCCCTGATATTTTGAGGATACCTGTAATATCACGGAGATGTTTTTCTGAGCCTCCTTCTTTATAGTATTCCATCTTCTTAATTATCACATCTTCAGGTGAAGCAAAGTTTGCTTCTGTGTCTTCTACTGGACGGATTCTTTTTACCCGACTGAAGCGAGTATTATCAAATGCGTCTCTCTTACGAATAATTACATCAATCTTTAATCCTGACGAAGGATGAATGATATTGAACTGGTGTTGATGATGAATGGCGTCTTTAATTGTATCTTCATCTAAATAAAATTCTTCTTCTGGAAAGCAATCTCTGAGACCAGCAATATGTTCTTCTTTGAGGTCAGCTACTATATCAATATCATTGGTGAATCTTGGCTCACCATAGGCAATAGATGCTATGGCTCCGGTGATAAGATACGGAATTTTTAGTGTCTCAAAGCATAGAACAAGGTGTCGGAGAAGTTCATGTTGCTCCATGAGAAATCCTCCTTACCACCTCTTCTTGTATCTGGCTTTCATCCCAATCAGGATACAAAGAACGAAGGCAGTGGAACAACTGTAATCTGGCTGAGTGCCACAAGCCAAAGGCAATTTGAAGTCGCTCGCCTGAAGTCTTTCTTCTATATATTTCCGCCATCATCTCATCCAAGACCTCTATTTGCCCATCATCCAATCGCATCTTTCTCTCATATTATAGTTACTGGTGAAAAATTCATTAGCCACAGCCTCGCCCGTAGGCTACGGCCGAGGGATTGACACCCCGATTTTATCGGGGTGAAAATCCGTGTTAATCTGTGTAATCTATGGTTCCATATGCTCTATACTATAAATATACCAAAATAAAAGTAATGAAGGCAAGAAAAAAAGAGGGCATTCCTTTAAAGTAGGAACACCCTCTTCTAACCCCACCCTCCCCTCAAGAGGAGGGACACAGGGAGGGGTTAATAGGTTACGGGTCAAGTGCCGGGATCATACTCCTCTACGGTGGAAAGATGACCGATGCTGCTATGCAACCCTCCAATCGCATAGACTTTAGATTTTTGTTTATACTTATCGCTTGAATTTTTTCTCTTCTTTCGGTGATGGAAATGCTGGAGGGGGAATATTTTGCTTCGGAGAAATCGTAATTATACGAAAATCTACTTTTCCCTTTTCTAGGGATAGGATCGTTCCAGGAGCAGGTTCCTGCATATATACCACATTGGGTTTGCTCATAATTGTATCCTTGGAAACAGGATTAACAAAAAACATTCCTGTGGGGCCGACCCTTGGTTCATAACCTGTTTTCTTCAAAGTGTCAGCCACAAACAAACTATTATCCTCCTGAACCTTACCAATTTCCAAACCGCTTTGCTTAATCAAAGCAACAGCCTCCTTTTTTGATAATAGACCTTTAAGATTGGGAGTCCTTATCTTTTCACTCAAAGCAAGACTCGTTGAATCCTGTTTCATTGCTATTTTCCATTGGTGATCTTTCAAATCCACAACAGCCCTCTTAACCGAATCTAGCCCAGCCTTATTTGCTTTCAATCCCTTGTTAAGTTCAGGCAGTTGACGTACCATCACCGCTGCCACATTTAAAAGCTTGTTCTTCATTTTTAATTACCTCCTTTTAAGATTGTTTTTTCCACTTTTATATTTTGCCCCGAAGTGAGCATTTCGCCTAACGGCTCAAGCATATACGACGTTGCGACTGAAGGGAGCAATGTTCCAAAGGGTAAGGGCGATAGCCCCAAACTTATATGCTGTGTTAGGCGATAGTGCGAACGAGGGAATAGCATTTTTAGTTTCCATAACCATCATCCCCTCATTATTTTCGGTAGAAACATTCCCACTTTTTTCTTATATTCTTTATATTCGTCACCAAATTCTTTCACAAGTATACATTTTTCTTCAAGAAAGGCTTGTAACCAGTTTAAGAAAATTATGACAGGAATTAAATAGAAACAATAAATCGCACCCCAAATTAAAGACCATCCCACAAAGGAGATGTTGAGACCTAAGTATTGAGGATGTCTCACAATACTGTATACCCCTGTAGTTACCAGTTTAGTTGTTATGGTATCTGGCTGTATTCCCGTCTTATGAAATTCTTGATCAGCAAGCTTCAAAACAAATATTCCAATTATAAAAACAATGATCCCTACAATACGCCATAACAATGAAAAAATATCTAACCCTAACCTCGGTTGAGGAGCAAGTGGCAAACAGATTAAAGTAACACCCGTTATTGAAACTACTATTGTCCCATACCACTTATTCCATTTCCATTTTTTGAAGATAGTTACCCATGCTATAAGCCTATTCAGGCAAAACAGGCACAACAATGTCCAAATTATATATTCAAGCATTTTTTGTCACCCTATTACTGATTACCTCTTCTTTATTTCTGGATCTCGAAGTGAGCATTTCGCCTAACGTCTTCGGTGTTTGTGAAGTCCGCCGAAGGCGGATTTGGGGAAGCGTAGCTTCCCACAAACACCGTGTTATCTGAAGCCCGACCATATTTCTAAGGTTTGATACAGACAAACATTGGATAATTCTTGTAACCTGCAAGACCCGAAGGCTCTACAGCAGATTTTGGAGGTTCATACTTCAATTGTTTAACTTCAAAACCTATCTCTTTTAACAAGTCGGCAAGAATATCTAACTTGAAGAGCCCACATAAATGTCGGTCAGTATGTATTTCTAAATTTCCTTTGCGACGAACTAAATAAATAAAAGTTGACTCATAGGTTGTATCTGTTTCGTCAGGATCATAACGATTGTCAATAAACGTAATTTCTATCTCTCCTTGAGAGTTAGTATAGGAAGTAGTATTGTTTTGTTTAAAGTCTTCTTTGGTATCTTCGGCGATAAACATGAAAATTCCTCCGGGTTTTAAGTGTGAAAAAGCTATTGTAAACACTTTTCGCAAATCTTCTACAGTCAGTATATAAGCAATTGAATCAATTGCCACCACAGCGTCGAAGGAATGACCAAGTTGTACTGTTCGCATATCTTCACAAATGTAGTTAACCTCTGGGTTGAGTTTCTTTGCCAACTTAAGTATTTCAGGACTTACATCAACCCCAGTTACCTGGAAGTATTTCTTCAGCGTATAGTCATTGTGTCCACCACCACAGCCTAAATGAAGCAGGGTTTTTACCGGGATTTTGGAGTGTTCTCGGATGACATTAGAAAAAAATTCTGTCTCTTCGATGTAATGCTCCAGTGGGCTGATGATTGGCCAAGTCCACGCCAGGTCGCTATACAAACGCTTCTCATTATTCAACGGGAATGTTCTCAATTTCATCTCTCCTCTCTATAAGGTCGGGTTTCAGATAACGGCTAATAACCGCATTATTGCGATTATCCCTCCAAATTGGTATATTATCCGCAGTATTGCGGATATTTTTCATATAGCCAAACACCCTTAATTCTTGTTTTCCTTCCCTCCTCCCTTTCCTTTTGAAAGCAGTTCGTAGTTCATAGTTCATCGTTTAGCGTCCAGCGTTTAGCGTGTCTTCTCTAACCCATTGATACGCCAAAGTTTCCCAGAGCGTTAGGGATTTTCCCTACCTCCTTCTACAGGAAGTTCGTTCATTTCCCCTTGGGGATGGGACATTTCCCCTAAGGACTCAACCAGTCCCCTTTGGGATGAGGTCTCTCCCCTAAAGGAGGGAACATTTCTCCCGGGGGATGGAAGACTTCCCCTTGGGGAGGAACCATTCCCTCTGGAGAAGGAATATTTCCCCTAGGGGATAGACCATTTCCCCTGGGGGATAAGTCATCTCCCCTCAGGGATAAGATGTTTCCCCTGGGGGAAATCACTCCGTCTTCAACCTCAACTTTCAATAGCCCTGCCACCCTTATCCTTCCCCCTAAGGCAGGAATTCAAAGCAGAAGGGTCTTCATAGCCCTTTCATCAAGGGAGAAGAAGAATATACGATATAGAGATTATCCAGTCTGTTCTTTCTTTCCTCTCAGAGCTTCCAGAACCATCTGGTCTCTTAATTGTCTTAACCTCTTTGATAGAGGATGGTCTTTTCCTAACGCTCCAACCATTGCCTCAAGCGTTGAAGAAGCAAATTTATAACTATCTTCTACCGTGGATACTGCTTGGTCTGTTGCCTTTTTCAGTTCTGCTTTTAGTCCCTCTTGTTTTGCATCTGCCACGACTACCTTCTTGTTCCTCTCCTGAATTTGTGTTAATTTCTTGTTTGCATCAAGTCCTGCATCAAGGAAAGTCTGCTTATTTTGCAGAAGTATTTCCGCTACTGTCTCGGCGAATGAGAATTTTTGTGCATAAGTCAGTTTTGCCATCTTTTTCCCTCCTTTGATTATTTTTACCTCACCCTTCCCTCTCCTAAAGCGTTCCGCCACAAGCACGGCGGACAGGTAAGAGAGGGATTGAGGGTGAGGTTGCCAAACAAAAAATCCTCTCAATCCCGTTTTCATATCTAACGGGACGAGAGGATTGTAAGAATTGATAAATTGAATTCTTAAATGACCTTGCTAATCGGACGCACTTGTAGAGAGAGTCGCTACACAAATTCATTTTGCAAATTCTCCTCATACTTTTGCTTTGGATAAATTTTCTATTATTGTTTTTGCTTTATCAAATCCTTCCTTTACCAAAATTACTCTTGTTTCCCCACGATAATATAGACTTAGGTGAACAAGCCTGTAAGCGATTTCTAATTCTTTTCTGAATCTTCCATTATGTGAAAAATGCTTAAGCAGGGTAAATTTCAGTCCATCCCAGGTTTCGGGTAAATTTTTCTCATCCAGACCTTTCTTCACAAGATAACCTTTCACCGCATTATCTAGCGCTAAAAAACATAGCCCGGCGGCTTTCTGGACATTTTTCCTTGATTGGTAAAAGGCCCCGAGTTCTATCGGTGTCTCCTTCAGAATGTGCCTGGCATTTCGGTAATATTCAACCGCAGTGTGAAAATATCTGTTGTCTTTCATAGGATTTCCAACTCATCAAGATTAAGCCTATATGTTATACTAATAGGTGTGGTAATTGTTTTTGTAATTGGATCTGTAAGTGTTTTTTAGTTGTTTTTGTCAGTAGCTTTGGTGTAATATTTACTATGCTAACTCCAGGTTCTGGTAGAA
>JBFLXN010000049.1:0-16721 GCA_040755715.1 Candidatus Edwardsiibacteriota bacterium | reverse complement strand
TAACCTCCTCGGAAATTTTTTGACATTTAAATTATATCATAATTTCCGAGGATACTCAAGAAATAATCAGACTGGAAATCACTATTTTTTGTTGGAATAAATAATTTTTCACCAGTAACTATTATATGGGATTTGAAAATCATTTGTCAAGAAAAAAATGCATCAGAGTGTTGAAAAAAGACTTGAAACCGCAGAGAACGCTGAGAACGCAGAGATTATGGAATTTCCAATCCCCTTTTAATTTAAGCACTTATACTCCCTATCCATGTTTTCTTCTCTGCGGTCTCTGCGCCCTCTGCGGTTAAATCAACAGCCTGCATATTTTTTAAAAAAATTTGTGGCTTTTCTCAAAGATAATTATAGCACAGATTTTCTAAAAGATGAATCAATCCCGAGTTTAGTTTTTGGTCTGCATTTCTATTAGCACTCATCAGTGTCCAAATTTATTAAAATTCCTGGGCCAGAATTTACGAGAATCCTGTGAATAATGAGCGAGAGAGGGGAATCGAACCCCCACTCCGCACTTAGTCCAAAACATAGCGGGTGATGGGGATCGAACCCACGATATCCAGCTTGGGAAGCTGGTGTTCTACCACTGAACTACACCCGCATCAAAAACACCAAATCCCGATAACCAAGCATCAATAATCAACAATCAACTTTAAATAATCGGGCAGCGGATTGCGGCAGATAATTTTAAAAATTTCTTCGATAATCTTTTATCTTTGCCTTTGAGTAGACAGACTGATACCATTCATCTATAATTTGTTTCTGTTTTTCAGATAATAGTTCACTTCTCAGAGTTTCTCTTTCTTGTTGAAATTTTATTTCATCAATTGGAATCTTTCGCTCAACTCGAATGAGATAACATCCCTGTGCTGTCTTGACTGGTTGACTTATCACTCCTTGTGGCAAAGCAAAAGCTGCTCCCACAAATTCATTTTTGAAACCGATATTAGCCACATGGTCATCTCTACTAAAAGTAGTGGTAGTATCTATCTTTAATCTATTTTTTGCCGCTATCATTTCAAAATTTTGCGTTCCATCAATTTGTTTTCTGATTTCTTTGGCTTTTTGCCAGGCGAGATTTTTCTTCTTGTTCTGTAAAACCAATCTTTTGATTCTTTCCTTGGTCTCAGAGTAAGACAGATATCCTTCTTTTTCTTTTTGAATAATTTTGAAAATGAAAATTCCTTGCTCCATCTCCATAGGTTCACTTATATTTCCTATTTTCTCTTCAAAGGCAAAGTTCATTATTTGTGAATTTTCACCAATTCCCGGAATAAACCGTCCTTGTGGGAAAAGTGGCGTTTTCTGGATAGGCAAATTCCTCTCCTGTGCTGTTTGCTCAAATCCGTTCTTTTGAGCTGAGTTAAGAAAATCTTGGATTTCTTCTCTCAGCCGAGCAAGTGTTTCTTCACCCGGTTGAATTTTTAAAAGGATATGCCGGGCGCGAACTTGTTCTTCTCTCTTTTCTTTTTTCCGTTCTTCGAGTTTAATAATATGCCAGCCGAACGGGGTCTTTACGGGGGCAGAAATCTCGCCAGGCTTCAAAGCAAAAGCGACATCTTCAAATGGCTTAATCATTCTGCCTCTGCCAAAGAATCCCAAATCACCACCCTTCTCTTTTGAAGCCGGGTCTTCGGAGTTTTCTCTGGCTAATTCGGCAAAATCTGCGCCTTTGTTAGCTTCTTGATAGAGTTCATTAATCCGTTTTTTTACCTCTAATTCATCAGCTGGACTTGCTTTTTTTTCAAAGAAGATGAACCCTAAGCTTGTTCTTTCTGGCACCTTGAAATCTTTTAGATACTCTTGATAATAAGTATTACATTCCATTTCAGTAACGGTAAATGCTGAATCAGGAAATTGCTGTGGGTTGAAAAAGATGTAACTGACTTTTACTTTTTCACTCTCAGCTAAATAGGCATTTCTTACTTCCAAATCAGTTACTCTTACTGAAGATAAAAGCCGCATTTGCAATTTGTTTATAGGTAACTCTCGTCTAATTTCTACTTCTCTTTTGACCAAAGCCGGAAGATTGCGCCGGTCAGAAATGGCTTCCAGGTATTTATTATAGTCAAACTGCCCATTGGTCATTAAAGAGGAATCGCCCATTGCCCAGCGTGGGTCAGAACGAATGATAGCTACTACTTCGTCATCGCTGATTTTGATTTTATGACGTTTAATCTCTTGAGCTAATAAAATTTCGCTGACCACTTTTTCCCAGCTTTGCTGTTCAATTTGCCGGATAGTTTCTTCATCAAGTTCTTCCCCTTTTTCTTCTCTAACTTTTTGCAAAGCCTCTTGTTGAATACGGTGCAGTTCCCAGAATGTTATCGTCTCACCATTAACCTCACCAGCAATGCCCTGGTTTGCTTTATCTTTACCACGAGTTCGTGAAGGACCACCGGTACCAAGAACCATATAAACAAAACCAATCACAAACGCAATAATGACAGTCCAGAGCACTATCTTCATCTGACTGCGCATTGTCTTCATAATCATAAAGATTTACCTCCGATTTTTTAAAAATTATGAGACCGTTGAAAAAGTCATTTAGTTCTTGGTATTTTTTTACCAAGAATTATTATAACAGATTTTGTTCCTTTCTGTCAAGTAGTTTATGACAGTAAGGTTTTTTCTCAGGATTTTTCCCTTGACAGAATAGCGAAATTTGTGTTAAAATTTATAAAAAAGAAATACTTTCCAAGGCTGAACCATTTAATTTTAACAAGGAGAAAGAAATGAAAAATCAAAAACTAGTTTTTCTCACCATAATGGTGATGATTGCTGTTTCTTGTTCCCATCTTTATGTTTCGGCAAGTATGTACACTACGAGTATCAAGGTGCGACTGAAGACAGAGAATCCTCCAAATTACAAAAAAGCAATAGAAATTGGTGAAGAAGGAATACAAGTTACGCCAAAAGATGCAGAACTATACTATCTCTTAGCCGAGTGCTATGCTCATGTCGGGCGTTATAAAGATGCCTTCAATGCCTATGAAATGGCACTTTCTTTAGATTCCAGTCCAAAGATGAAGGAAAAAGTAGAAAAGGGAGACCAAGAATATAATATTCAGGGCCGACATTTTTATTGGGCATCCGCTTATAACAAAACCACAAGAATGGTCCAACATGATTCTTTAGATGATGCACTTAACAATATCAACAATGCTATAGAGATTGCTCCTCTCCGAGCAGAGGCATATAATCTCAGAGGCCTCATTCTTAGCAAAATGGGTAAAGACGAAGAGGCTGAGAAAGACTATGCGGAGACAATAAAGATAGACCCACAAAATCCAGATGCTCGGCTTACCTTAGCAGAACTTCTTGTCCGAAAACAAAAATATGGAGAAGCTCTTAAACCCCTTCAGGAATCAATTAAACTTCTTGAAGAAATTTTAGAACTGAAGCCAGAAGAACTTAAAGCTCGCTATTTCCTTACTTCAGATGAATCATTTGAAAAATTCAAGGAGAAATTAAATCTTAATAAACAGCGCACCCATTATTTTCTTGGAGTTTGTTATTTGCAGATGGTCGGGAAAATAGAGGAAAGCCAAAAGAAACCAACATTAGAGAAAGCTTTTGAAGCATTAAAGACAGCTACTTCTTTAGATTCAACGGATGTCAATGCTTGGTATAACTTGGGAGTTAATGCACTTCAATTGAGTCGCCCCAAAGAAGCGTTGTTGGCATTCGAGAAAGTTACTATACTTGATGCCAATGATGTTGAGGGCTGGAACTATCTGAGTTTGATTCGTTCTCTTCCGGAAATCAAAGATTACCCGGGAGCAATTGTAGCTATTGATAAGGTAATTGAGATGAAGCCAGGCGATTCCGAGCTCTACATAAGGAAAGCTGGTATTCTCAGTAGGATGGGGGGAAACAAAGAGGAAATCAACAATCTACTGCGTAAAGCCCAGGAGTTAACTAAACCGAAGTAATTCTATAACAACTATTTAGTATAGATGAAACAAAAGAAAAACGGCGGACTTCAAAATTTTTGAGACCGCCGTTTATTATTAAGAAATCTTGCCGTCTAGGAATTTTCCGCCTAAGGCGGATCTGCCTCAAGCATGAGAATAATATCTTGATTACGCAGATAAACTTTCCGTTGCTAATCTGTGTAATCATATTCCGACCTGTCCGTTGCTCCGAGAGGCAAAGCCGACGGTCAGGAACAAAGTGAGGGCTATCTTGTTCTGCTATTCAGTGATAAATTTCTGCTTATGTAATTTCAATTTTTCTTTATATTTCTTTGTTTGAATTTCTATTTTCTTCGCCGCTTGGTCAAAGGCTAAATACATATCTTGAGCAACTGCTTTAGCGGCTAAGCGGATTCCATTTGGCATATGCACTGTGATTTCAGCTAGGTGGCGAGATTTTTCTAAATTCAAAATAACTCTTGTTTCTAAAAGACGGTCAAAATATTTTGACAGTTTGCTTATCTTTCCTTCAATTTCTTTCTTCAGTCCTTCGGTCAATTCAAAATGCCGAGTAGTAATGTTAAGATTCATCTTTTACCTCCCTTTTTGATTTGTGTACTGTTCAATTTAGCCCACGGAATTTTTTTAGTCCGTAGTCAACGGTTAACAGTCCACGGATAAAACATTTACTGTCGAATTTAAAAAAATTTTCTTCCTGATAGAGTTTACTCCGATATTTTCGAGGTGTCTTCGTGGTCTATCTTAAAAAAGAAATCAGCCTGATACGAACTCCGCACCAATGAGCCGGCAAAAATTGAGCGAAAACCCAATTTTTCTCCTAAAATTTTGTATTCTTGAAATTCTTCTGGTAAAAGATACCTCTGCGTGGGATAGTGATTTGACCTTGAAGGAGATAAATATTGTCCTAAAGTTACTATATCACACCCCACCGTACGCAATTGATGCAAGACTTCCACTACTTCTTCTTTTTCTTCTCCCAAACCTAACATTAATCCTGACTTTGTGAGCATCGCTGAATTCATTCTTTTCACTTCTTTTAGAAGTCTCAGAGAGCAAGAGAAATCAGCTTCGGGACGAACTTTGGAATACAAACGAGGCACCGTTTCTAAATTATGATTATAAATAATGGGATTACTTTTCACTACTATTTCCACGGCTTTTAAGCTGCCCTGAAAATCGGGTGTCAAAACTTCTACCTCGGTTTGTGGATTTCGCCTTTTTATTTTCTTAATTGTTTCAGCAAATTGTTTTGCTCCTCCATCTTTTAAATCATCTCTGCTTGGTGAAGTGATTACCACATATCGTAGATTCAATTTTTCTACTGCTTGAGCAATGTGTAATGGTTCATTTTCATCAATAGAAGTTGGGAAGCCTTTTTCAACAGCGCAAAAGCGACAGTTTCTCGTACAACGACTGCCTAAAATCATAAAGGTCGCTTGACCTCTAGCAAAACATTCATTTCTATTGGGACAGAGGGCACTCTCGCAAATTGTATGAAGAGAGAAAGAATGTAGGATTTCTTTAGTTCTTTTTGTCTGTTGTGGTAAGGCGAGTGAAATTTTAAGCCAATCGGGCAGATGTCTTTCTTTCATTGCCGCCTCGGAATTTCAATTCCGCCAAGGCGAGACGGCGACCCCGATAAAATCGGGGCGATTACAGTGATAAATCCCCCACCTTACAAAGGTGCGAGGATAAAACCAATAAGTTTAAGAATCGCTGTAATCTGGCCGTTTATCGTTGTAATCATTGCAACGAAGTTGCTTATCTTGTTTTTGACGCAATTTAGCCGGTAAAATTCCTAGTTCCTCACGATATTTTGCTACTGTTCGCCGGGCAATCATAATTCCTTCTTCTTTTAGCCGAGCCACCATTTGTTCATCAGTTAAAGGTGATTTTGGGTCTTCCTTACTGATTAAATCAGTTAGATGTGTTTTTATCCCTTCGGCGGAGACAACATTAGTCTTCGTCTTGGTCCGACCACCAAAAAAAACTTTCATCTCAAAGAGACCAAATGATGTCTGAACATATTTATTATGTATTGCTCGACAAACCGTGGATTCATGCATCTTCACTGCTTTAGCCACTTCTTTCATAGTTAATGGTCTAAGGCAACTTGCTCCTTTTTCAAAAAACTCCGGCTGGAAGACAATGATGGCTCGCATTATCTTGGTAAGTGTTTGCCGACGTTGTTCTAACATTTTTACTAAAAAGCGCGCTGCCGCTAATTTTTTCCTGACATATTCATATTCTTTTCTTCCTTCTGTTTTTGTCCTTTTTAATATCTCTTTATATATTGGGCTAATCCTAATTTGGGAAATATTGAAATCATTTAAGAAGACCACATATTCATCTCCTTCTTTTTCCACAATTATATCTGGACAGACATAATGGATTTCTTCTCCGGAATAAGAAAGTCCAGGACGAGGCACCAAAGAAGAAATAACTAAAGCCGCCTGACGAATTTCTTCTTCACTTACTTTTAACTTTTGGGCTAAAAAGGAATAGCGTTTTTCTTCTAATTCTTTTAGATGTTTTTTGATAAGTGCCGTAGTTAAACTATTTTCTAATTGCAGTTCCCTCAGCTGGATGAGTAAACATTCTTCCAAAGATCTAGCCCCAACTCCAAGTGGGTCAAAAGTTTGAATTAGATAAAGAACCTTCTCTACCTTTTCTTTGGAACTTCCGAGTTCGCTAGCTATTTCTTCCACAGAATAGGGAAGGTAACCGCTCTCATTCAAACTGTCAATGAGATACTCTCCGATTCTAATTTCTTCTTCTGTTTCTATTCTAATGTGCAATTGAGAACGGAGATATTCTTCAAAGGTAGGAATACTCACGGCCACTTTTTCCAGACTTTCTGCCTTTTCTCTTAATCGCCAGTAACCAGTATCTAAGCCTTCCTGGAGAAAGTCTTCCCAATCAATTTTTTCTTCTTTCTCTTCATTTGTTTCTTCTTGAGTTTTCTCTTCTGGATTTTCCTCCTCTTCAATCTCTTCCAAAATAGGATTTGTTTCTAATTCTTGACGGATGATTTGTTCTAACTCTAAGGTAGGAATTTGTAAGAGTTTCAAAAATTGCATTATTTGAGGGGTTAAAACTTGTTGTAATTCTGGCCGCATTTCCAATGACTTGAACCCTTTTTCGTTTTTCATAGTCTAAACTTCTCCCCGAGATAAACTTCTTTTGCCTTATGGTCATTAACCAGAGCAGAAGCAGTTCCGGAAAAAAGAATCTTGCCTTCATAGATGATGTAAGCACGGTCAGTAATTTCAAGGGTTTCACGAACATTATGGTCTGTAATAAGGATACCAAGCCCTTTTTCTTTGAGGCGTCTGATAATTTCTTGAATTTCTGCTCTGGCAATGGGGTCAATACCTGTAAATGGCTCATCTAAGAGAAGAAAAGAAGGATTAGTTACTAGAGCTCGGGTAATTTCAACCCTTCTCCTTTCTCCTCCGGAAAGGGTATAGGCTTTTCTCTTAGCCAAAGGGGTAAGTTCTAATTCGTTAAGGAGGCTATCCAATCTGTGTTTTTTTTCTTCTTCGCTAATTTCTAATGTCTCCAGAATAGCCAAAATATTTTCTTCAACTGAAAGTTTGCGAAAGACAGAAGGTTCCTGCGAAAGATAACCAATTCCCTTTCTTGCCCTTTGATACATAGGTTGCTCGGTAATATCCTCATTATCAAGAAGAATATGCCCTGCTTTGGGTTTAATCAAACCAACAATGAGATAAAATGAAGTCGTTTTGCCAGCACCATTTGGACCAAGTAGTCCAACTACTTCGCTCTGGTTTACTTCCAAAGTCACATCATTCACTACTTTATGTTGGTGATATTCTTTTATTAGTTTTTCCGTTCGGAGGAGAGACATATACAATGTAAAATTAGCATTGAAATTTATTTAGTCATAATATAAATACCCTTGGGTTTACCAGTAGCAATAACAGAAGTCAATTCCCCTTCGTTAAGAGAGAAATTCAATTGTTCACTCCAGACAAAATTTTTGCCCTTCTCTTTTTCAGGAAAGTAAATACTTTGCGCCTGGCCCGTGGCTTCAAGAATTTTTGGTTTTTCTCCCTCTAACTTTAACACAAGCGTGTTAGCGAAAAGTAAATTTTCTCTATCATTATTTCCTATCTCTCTACTCTTGGCTTTGCCTTTAATTTTGATTTCCTTGAGGATATTTGCTTTAAAGAACAATTCAATCGTATCTCCTTCTACTCTTCTCTTTTCTTCCTCAGCCGAGGGATTGCCTTCTAACACTGCTCTTTCTTCTTTATTAAAAAATGTAGCCTTATCACAATAAGCGGTCATTTTCTTTTTAGTAATAACCACCTCTTTGGTGGCGAGAGCAATTTCGGATTGTCGGTAAAGTTCCATTTTCTGACTAGTAATGGTTATTGTGCTTTCTGGGTTATCTCCATGAAGAACTAACCTTGGTTTCCCAGTGATGACACCATATTCAGCTTTATCTGAATAAAATCCTTCTTCTCCAAATAAACGCATCTGGCGCTGATTTTCAACAATGACCAGATGGCCATAACCTTCGGTTTTCTCCTGGTCTCGGTAATAGACTACTGAATCAGCACTTAAGGTTTGAGACTCTGTTTGTGTTTTTACTTTTCCTTTTAAGATAGCTAAATGTTGATTTCGGTAGTAATACCCCTCATCAGCGGTGATGGTTCGTTTTTCATCAACGATTTTTACTGCACCCAAAATGGCCGCCTTTCCTTCTTTTTCCCAGACGATTCCCTTATTTCCGGTTAAAACTATCCCCCGGTGAAAAATTCCTACTCCGCCTTGAAGATAACTCACTCGACCGGTTTCCGTAGTCTTAACTTCTACTCGTTCGGCTGCCAAAAAATAGGGCTCTGTGTCTTCTGTAGCCCAGCCATTTAGGGCTAGGAATATCAATAGCAAGATATTTAACCACGGAAGCACGGAAGTACGGAAAGGAAATGAAAAACTAGATTTTATTCTGTGTTTCTTGAATTCCGTGTTTCCGTGGTCCGCCTCAGGCGCATTGAAATCAAGGGATAATATCTTTACTCGGAAATTTCTTTTTGCCATAAAATTTTTTCTTAATAATGATGTTTTTTAGGTCTGGGTCTGCTTCCAGCCCCTGGCCACTAACAACATCTTCCGCTTTTGTCAGGCGAATAAAATCTTCAGTAACAATTTTTTGCGGTCCGTTTAGCCAGTTCAAACTCTGCGTTTCTAATTTTTCACCCTTAGCTGAAATGACGATGACATTGCCGTAAGCTGTCATATCATTTGTCTGGACATTGACTTTTCCCTTTTCGGCAGTCAGGGTAGAATAATGTTCTTCACTTTCTCCTCGATAAAAATCAAGGCGCAATTCTTTTAGTTCAATTTCTTTTCTTTGCTCAAAACTTTTGGCCTCTTTAGCTGTAAGGACCCAATTCTTTTTTCCCTCTCTTGTCTCTGCTAAAGTAAAGTTTTCTACCTGCTGATTTGGAACAATCTTTGCTTCTCCTGAAGGAAATGGACTTTTTCCCTTCTGACAGGCAGTAAGGGAGAAAATAATCAAGATGAGGAAACACAAATACTTCAAGATATGCCTCGCTTACACTCGGCAGTAGAGAGTGCCTGGTTTGTTGGGTTTATTGGGTTTGTTGGGTTTTGGTAACTCGATAAACTCAATAAACCGAGAAAACCCGATAAACCCACTTCTCGCTACTTGTCCGCCGAAGGTGGTTTTGTCTTCCATCTTTCATGCATCCAGACCCACTGAGTGGGATGTTCTCTTATAAATTCTTCTAAAATCTTGGAACATTTTTGAGTCTGAATAAAAACCTCTTCTTTTATTTCTCTACTGTTAGATAACTTTAGAGATTTTCGCACTTCTATCAGATGTTTGTTATTTTGTAAACGATAGATGGCTAAGGGAACTATAGCAGCCTGGGTTCGGTAGGCCATTAAAATAGGGCCGGCAGGAGTAAAAGTAGGTTGACTGAAAAAATTAACAAAGACCCCTTCTACCTCGGTATCTTGGTCAATCAGAACGCCCAAGGCTTCCCCTCGGCGTAAAATTCTGAGAGCCGGTCTAATAGAATTGGCCCTTTCCAAATTTCGGACACCTTTGCTTTTTCTTAAATTAGTCAAAAGTTGATTAAGCCTCTCATCATACAACCGACGGCCAATCACATTTATTTTGTAACCTTGCAGGGCAAAATAGACAGGGATTAATTCCCAGCAACCTAAATGAGCGGTAATCGCAATTACTCCTTTTCCTTTTTGGTAGGCTCGGTCAAAATATTTTTTTCCTTTTATTTCAACTAACGAATGTATATTCTGGACGTTCAGCCGGGGAATTCTTAAGGCATCAACAAAATTCTTCCCTAAATCAACGAAGACTCTAATAGCAATCTTTCTTATTTCAAGGAAACTATTTTCTCTTCCCCAAATTTTAGTTAGATTAGATAAAGTTTTCTCCCGCTCTTTTTTTAAAATGAAAAATGCCAAGTAGCCAAAAATTTCAGCCAAAGAAAAGGCTACTGTTCGTGAGGGAAGACGCAGAATAAAAATCACCAAACGAATAAGACAATACTGAAATTCCCGACGAATATTTTTCCACATCAATTTTATTATAACAAAATCAATCCTGTATTGCAAGAAAAATCTTTACCCAGCACATAACTATTTTCCCCTTGATGGCCTAGGAAATTATATAAGCACAGATAATCGCAAGATTTAAAAGCAACAGATGAGCGCAGATAAAAACACAGATAGTTTAAATACAATCTGTGATTATCTGCATCCTTTAATCTGTGTTAATCTGTGCTTCGCCGAAGGCGAGATTTTCCTTGACCTATGGTGATATCTCTGTTATACTATATTATAATGAAAAAAGTCTACCCATTATTATACCTCTTACCGGCATTATTAATTATTGTTCTCTTTAGACTTTTCCCTATGGTCTTTTCCTTTTGTATTAGTCTTACTGATTATGGACTGGGTGGTTTTAGGAAATTTGTTGTTCTTCAGAATTACTCCAAGCTCCTTTGCGAGCCAAAATTTTGGCAGAGCTTTTTGAATACAATTTATTATGTTTTGGGCGTAGTCCCTCTAGGATTATTTATTGCGCTCTTTTTCGCTCTCCTTTTGAACCAAAGGATAAAAGCTTTAGGACTTTATAGAACGATTTACTTTCTGCCGGTAATTACTTCCTTAGTAGCAATCTCTATAGTTTGGAAATGGATTTTCAATCCGAGAATCGGCTTAGCTAATTACTTTTTAGGATTATTAGGAATTCCGAAATGTCTCTGGCTGGAAGAGTGGAGCGGTATTTTCCAGATTCTCTTGTCTCCTTTAGGCATCAAATTACCACCTCTCTTGGCTGGTCCAAGTATAGCACTGTGTGCCATTATTCTGATGAGCATCTGGCATGGATTAGGTTACAATGTAATTATCTTTCTGGCAGGGTTACAAAATATCCCCAAACACTATTATGAAGCGGCAAAGATTGATGGAGCTGGAACCTGGCATTCGTTCTGGTATGTAACCTGGCCACTACTTTCACCGACTACTTTTTTTGTGCTTCTGATGACGACGATTACTTCATTTCAAATGTTCATTCAGGTATACATGATGGAAGGACCAACTGGCGGCAATCCCCTTGGGACAACTCGAGTTTTGGTCTATTATCTTTATGAAAAAGGATTTGCTGAATGGCAGATGGGATACGCTACTGCGTTAGCCTTCGTCTTATTTGTCATAATTTTGTGTTTGACCCTTGTTCAAAGACAAATTTTGGCAAGAAGAATTCACTATCAGTAAATCCCAAATTCAAATACTACCAATAATACTAAATTAAATAAAAAGATGCGGAAAATTCAAGATCGTTTGTTCATTCATCTCCTTCTCATTCTGGGAGCTATCATTACGATTTTTCCATTCTTTTGGATGGTCTCTACCTCTTTGAAGACTCATACCGAATCATTGCTTATTCCGCCAAAGTGGTTTCCTACATCTTTTGTTTTTTCTAATTATCTTGAAGCCTTCAGTCAGGTGGCTTTTCCCCGGTATTTTCTCAATACGATGATTATAACAGTGGCTACACTTATTGGAGTATTAGGGACCTCTTGTTTGTCAGCTTATGCCTTTGCTCATTTAAAATTTCCAGGGCGCAATTTGCTGTTTGTTTCTTTGCTTTCACTGATGATGATTCCCCAGCCTATCTATCTTGTTCCTTCTTACATTATCCTTTCAAAACTTCATTGGATTGATACATATTATGGTTTAATTGTTCCATGGACGGTCAACATTTTTTCTATCTTTCTCCTTCGTCAGCATTTTAAGACAATTCCTAAAGACCTCTATGATGCGGCAATCATTGACGGCTGTGGTCATTTCGGTTTTCTCTGGCGTGTGGTTATCCCACTTTCCAGAGCTCCTTTGATAACAGTCAGTCTTTTTTCAATTATTGCCAGTTGGAATAGTTTCTTGTGGCCATTGATTGTAACCAATAGTGATGCGATGCGTCCAATTCAGGTAGGATTAGCCTATTTCGCTCAGGAGCAAGGCTCTTTCTGGCCTCTTTTGATGGCGGCTTCAACCTTTGCTATTTTACCACTTATCATTGTTTATTTCTTTGCCCAGCGACAGATAATTGAAAGCTTCAGCCGGACGGGATTGAAAGATTAGTTGGAGGGGGGAAAAACAATCTTTGAAGGTGATAGTTTGCAGAGCCCTTTAACTGAGGCAAGGAGAAAGAAATATACGATTGTTTTGAATGGTGATGAACTTAGTAAATTTGATATCACCTCTCGCCCGCCTGTCCCAGGAGGCTTCAGTGAGCGGGCAGGTAGAATTTTAGGACTTTTTGCACCTGATGTAATGTCCTACGAGATTGACCGCTTAAAAACATCTGAACCAAGTTTAGCTGAGATGATAAGAACGGCGATTAAATTCCTTCGCAGAAATGAAAAGGGATTTTTCTTGATGGTTGAAAGTGGAAGGATTGACCACGCTTGCCATCAAAATGATGCTGGAACTCTATTGAAGGAATTATTGGCTTTTGACGAGGCATTAGGTATAGCCTATAAATTTGCCAAAGAAGACAAAAAAACTCTTCTCATTATAACTGGTGACCATGAAACAGAAGGAGTAGGTATTTCCTATTGTCGCAAGGGACAGAAGACTGATTATGGTTCAGAAGAAAATCTAAGAATATTGGAAAAACAGAATAGCTCTTTTGAAAAAATTTTTGAAGAGATGGGAGAAAAACTTTCGGTGGAGTTAGTGCAAGAATTAGTGCAGAAATCTTTAGGAATTGCTCTGAGCGATAGTGAGGCAAAAATTGTAGTTGAGGCAAAACCACAAACTTCATTTTTTTGAACCAACCAATGAATTCTTTAGCTAAAGTCCTTTCGGACAAACAACTGGTCGTCTGGTCAACAGGAAATCACACTGCTTCTCCATTATTCTTATTTGGATTTGGTCCGGGAGCAGAAAATTTCCGTGGATTACATGAAAATCCAGATGTGGCTAAGATAATGGGGGAGATGATAGGAAAATGATAGGTCTTCCGCTTATCCATCCTTTTTTGAGTATCTTGCCGCATCGGAATTTGAATAAAGCCACAGCCTCGCCCGTAGGCTACGGCCGAGGGAATTACACAGAACAACACGGGAAAATAGAGATTCATAGAAATTTTTGGAAACTTGTGGAAATTTATTATTCTTTACTACAAGTTTCTATCACCCCGATTTAATCGGGGTTCTATTAGTTTCCGTATTTCTGTGTAAATCTGTGGCTTTATTCTTATGCCTGTATAAGGCAGATTCGCCTTAGACGGAAGATTCCGAATAAGCAAGATATGAGGCTTCGTCACAAGATTTAAAATTACCACTTCGGGGATTCTTCAATCTGATAACTGGTTCCACAATAAGGGCAGTTGACAAAGATTGCCCCTTCTTTTACTGTAACACTTTCTTTAGAGAGTGTGCCACCACAGTTTCTACATTTAATCTGTTCTAAACTAACATCCCCAGATACTTCTATCTTTTGAGTGATTTCTACCTTTTGGGGTTCTTTTGGTTCAAAAATCTTAACAAGAAGGATAATCCCTAACCCTAAAGCGATAAGGACAATTCCGGTCAGGAGCCGTGAACCTGTGTTAACTCCAGCCGCACCGGCTGACCAAATAAAAAGAACCCCGAAGAAAATAAGAATTCCAGCTATAATGTAGCCTGCAATTTTACCTCCTGAGGTTTTGGCCATCACGCCTCCTTTGTTTTACACTTGACGCTTTACGCTCTATGTTCATAGCGTTTTGCGTCTGGCGTTTAGCGTCTAGCGTCCAGCGTCTTTTGGCTTCTTCAAAGACCTCTTTAAAGGGGATTTTGTACTTCTGAGCCAATTTTCTGCAGTCCTCATATTCAGGAGCCAGCGTGATTATTCTATTCCGGTCCTTCCCAATCTTTACCTGTATTTCCCCATACTTAGTAGAGACAAAGGAAATTTCTCTTAAAAGGGTTCTTCTTTTTATTTCCTGAAAACGAATACCCAGAGAACCAGTTTCAGCAAAGATAAGTGATTGTATTTTCTCTATTTTGTCGGGGGGGGCAATTACTGAAAGCATCACGGCTGGTCTCTGTTTTTTCATATAGATAGGAGTGAAGAAAACATCAAGGGCGCCATTTTTCAAAAGTCTCTCCGCACAATATCCGAGAACTTCAGGGCTAATATTATCAAGATTGGTTTCTAAAAGAACAACAGTTTCAATATTTTTGTCTTCAATCTCGCCCGTCCCGATATAATCGGGACGACCGAGGGTTTCCCCGATGATTAATCTTAAAACATTAGGTAAGGGTAAATCTTTGCTTCCTGCTCCATAACCAATCCTTTGCAGTCTAATTTCTGGCAAAGGACCGAATCTTTCAGCAATACCAGTAATAATGGCCGCCCCTGTAGGAGTAACAAATTCATTTTTACTCTCTGTTTGATAAATAGGTATGTCTGTTAAAAGAGCGAGAGTGGCAGGTGCAGGGACAGGTAGGATTCCGTGATTGCATTTCACAAATCCAGAACCGAGATTTAATGGAGAAGAATAAACCTTTTGTACTCCAAGGAGTTTTAAGCCAATGAGAGAACCGACAATATCAAACAAACAGTCCAATCCTCCTAATTCATGAAAATGCACCTTCTGGGGGGAAACCCGATGGATTTCTCCTTCAGCCCTAGCTAATCTCTGAAAGATGTCTATACTCTTTTCTTTGATTTTTTTTTCTAAAGTAGACTTTCTGATGATTTTTTCTATTTCCAAAAGGGTGTGTGTCTTTTTCTGTTGAGGTGGTTTTACCTCAACATAGGTGGCTTTCAGTTCTGCTCTTTTTACTGAAGATACTTTTATAGAAATAGGTGGTAGATTCAGCTTCTTAATTTCTGCATTCCATTTCTGGTAGGACACTCCGGCATCAAAGAGTGAACCTAAAATCATATTTCCGCTGATTCCAGAAAAACAATCAAAATAGGCAAGACGCATATACTAATTACTCTTTGCTATCACCGGTAGAACAGGCATCCCTGCCTGTTCCCAATGGAGAAGATTTCTTCTATACCTGAATTCCTTCACAGGTGACAGGTTGGAAGCCTGTCCCACCAGATTTTTGCTTTCCTTCATAGTTGGTTAATCAAACTAGCGAAATAGCCGGCGCCAAAGCCATTATCAATATTGACTACCACTACACCAGGGGCACAGCAATTTAGCATTGTTAGAAGTGGTGCCAGACCTTGGAAATTTGCCCCATATCCAACTGAAGTGGGGACAGCAATTACTGGTTGTGAAACAAGTCCAGCAATGACACTGGCTAAGGCTCCTTCCATTCCAGCTACGACAATGATTACCTTGGCTTTTTGAATCTTGTTCCAATTTTCCAACAGACGATGAATACCGGCAACTCCAATATCATAATTTTTTTTCACTTGATTTCCCATAATTTGTGCGGTAGTGGCTGCCTCTTCGGCGACTGGAATATCAGCAGTCCCGGCTGTAATGACCAAAATATATTTTCTGCTCTTTTTTGCCACCGGAATCTTTCCTACCGTCACAATTCTTGCTTCTCTGAAGTATTGCGCTAATGAAGAAATCTTCTTAATGACCTGATATATTTCTGGGCTAACTCGGGTAGCAAAAAAGAGAGATTTATCTTTTAGAAAATGTTTAACAATTTTTTCAATTTGTTCTTTGGTCTTTCCCTGACAGAAGATGACTTCGGGAAAACCTTTGCGGAGGTGGCGATGGGTATCAAGTTTAGCAAAACCCAAATTGGCAAAAGGTAGACGTTTTAATTCCACCCAGGCCTGGTCAATTGAGATTTTGCCAGATTTTACTTTGTGTAATAATCTGCGTAATTCTTCAGTATGCAAGGTAAGTGTCCCTCGTTTCTGGGTAATGAAAGGGATAGTGAGTCATCGTTGCACAAATAGTAAATATAGCAGAAATAGAAAGATGAAAGCAAGAAAAAAGAAAGGGCGTTCCTTCCTTGTTCACCCCGTTAGAAATCGGGTGGCTTCCCCTGAATGATTTTACAATTTCTAAGGGGGTGAATTAGAACGTCCTCTTTTACCTCTCCCTTTTTCCTCACCCCGCCGATGGCGGGAGAGCCTGCTGAAAGCGGCGGCTCTCCCACTGGGAGAGGGATAGAGGGAGAGGTCAGCCTTAAAAGGCTGGGCTACTTCCAATCTATCGTAATAAAATCATTTTCTTCGTGGCCGTGAAATCGCCTGCAACTAACCTATAGAAATACA
>JBFLXN010000048.1:0-17180 GCA_040755715.1 Candidatus Edwardsiibacteriota bacterium | reverse complement strand
CTGGTGCCTGCGACGATTGTTACGCTTTAGATCTTGCTACCCTTGTTTGGACTCGGCTCAATACCAGCGGAGAAATTCCTTCGCCAAGAGGCGGACCTACGGGTATCTATGATCCCAATAGCCATCAAATGATTATTTACGGTGGGTATGACACATATTCTAACGGGGGAATAAGAGCCCATTATGATGAAGCTTATGCCTTAAACCTTAATACTTTGGTCTGGCAGCGGCTTTATTTGCCGGGAGATTCACCTAGAGGGCTGTATTTTCCCGCAGTCGCTTATGCTTCCAATAATAACAAAATGTACATCTTTGGTGGTGCCAGTAAGGACTACGGCGAAGAGAGATGGAGATATGAATTACATGTTTTGGATTTGGACAACTACCAATGGAGTGAAATCAAGCCCTTAGGAAACCCACCCAGTCGGCGGGGTTACACCCCTATGATATATGATAGGGTTAATAACAGAATGGTCGTTTTCGGCGGTTTAGATGCTAGCCAGTGCTTTAACGATACCTATGCTTTAGACTTGAATTCTCTAAGTTGGTCAGCACTTGCTCCTGCTGGAACACTACCTACTGCCCGGTCTGCTCATAGTGCTATCTATGATGTGCTTAATCAGAGAATGGTCGTCTTTGGAGGAGGCGATTCCGTATCTAATAAATTAAACGACGTCTGGGCATTGGACTTAACCAAAGGAAATGAGAATTGGGTTCAACTTGCGCCAAGTGGGATTCCACCGTCACCCAGGTATTTTCATACCGCCATTTACCACAGCGCCAACCATAGAATGATTGTCCACGGAGGAAATGTCGGGGGTGACACGAACACTTATGCCTTGGATTTGACATCAGGGGCTGAGGCATGGACGCAGCTATCCCCCTCTGGCAAAGCACCGCCTGTAAAATATGGGCATAGCGCCATCTATGATGCGTCAAATCACCGGATGGTCGTCTATAACGGGAGTACTGTCCCAATCCCAGATACTATTGTTTATGCGTTAAAGTTGACTTTGGGTGCTGAAGAATGGAGCCAAATTTCTTACTCAGGGAAGCCTCCATCACAACCAATATACCCCTATTATGCTAGAACTATAGATTGGCAAAGTTCAATGTACGACCCCCAGAATTATAGAATGCTTACTTTTGGAGGATATACAACAATGGGAATAGTATTTCTCCTCCGCGACACCTGGATTTTAACCCTGCCCAACAAAGCAGATACAATCTTCCCGACAGTAAATTTGCTTTACCCCAACGGCGGGGAGAGCTTTACCGCAGATAGCACCATCGCCATCCGCTGGAATGCGAACGATGAAACGAAAGTCACCAGAATAGACCTCTTACTCTCAGTAGACGGAGGAGTCTCTTATCCCGACACCATCCGGCTTTGGGCTCAAGTGGATACACCGTATATCTGGAGAGTTCCCAATAAACCCTCAAAGACCTGTAAGGTTAAAGTTGTTGCTTATGATAGTGGCTATAATCCTGTTTCAGATGCAAGCGATGGGAATTTTGGGATTCAACCGCCGACTGGCATTGCCGACAAGCCAGACCACGAGTTTAGAGTTTACAGTTTCAGGTTATTTCAGAATGTTCCAAATCCATTTTCGCAGGCTACGGAGATTAGATACCAAATTGCGGATGGCGGAAGATTACACACCCCCTGCCCCCTCTCAAGAGGGATTACACACCCCCTACCCCCTCTCAAGAGGGGATGTGCGGAAAGTAAAGTCTCTTTGAAAATCTACAATGTAGCCGGACAATTGGTGAAGACATTGGTAGGGCAGGCATCCCTGCCTGCCGCAGGTATTTATACCTGCCGATGGGATGGGAGAGATGATAGTGGAAAGCGGGTGGCGTCAGGTGTGTATTTCTATAGGTTAGTTGCAGGCGATTTCACGGCCACGAAGAAAATGATTTTATTACGATAGATTGGAAGTAGCCCAGCCTTTTAAGGCTGACCTCTCCCTCTATCCCTCTCCCAGTGGGAGAGGGAAGGGTGAGGTTCCCAAAGGCCGTTAACGGCCTTATAAAAAACAAAATCTCTCATTCATTATTTCATTATTCCCCAGACATAAATGTCTGGGCTACGGAATTACGCCCATAAAGGGCTACACTACGATTGATCGGCAAATAAAACCCATCCCGATAAAATCGGGACCGCTACGGCGCCAATTCTGAAACACAATTACCTCAAGAAAAACTGTTGGCAAGAAAAGTGAAAATATGTTAGAGTAAAATCAAAAATAAGGAGGATTTATGGCTATTTATGAAACAGGACATGCAAAGAACGTCGCTAACTTCGCTCTGTTAGTCCAGGAGGTGACGACCTTGGGGCCGATGTATAAGCCGGGGACAGAGGATATTAAACTGCCGGCACTGAATGCAAAGAACGGCATTGTTCAGGCGAAAATGAGTGCCTATGATGCAGCACTGGCTGCCTGGAAGAGTGAAGTAAATGGCCGGCAGACGGAATATGAAAAAATGAACACATTGAGCGCACGAGTAATGGGACAGTTAAAAAGTTTGGATTTGAATGCTAAGATTGTGAAAGATGCTAATGGAATCGTTAAAAAAATCAGAGGCCAGCGGGCCAGAAGACTTCCACCTACGCCTGAGCCGATAAGCGAAGAGAGAGCAGAGACGATTTCTAGTTCACAGAGGAGTTTTGATAATCGGAAGGACAATTTTGAGAAGTTGATAAAATTAGTTGGGACGGTGCAGGATTATAAGCCTAATGAAGCGGAGCTAACCATTGCGGGACTTGGCGCATATCTTGCCAGTTTGGGGAAGGTAAATGACAAGGTAAATAGAACGGGTGCGGAACTGGCCAAGGCGAGAAAAGAGAGGGATATTGAGTTGTACAGGGAAAAGACGGGTGCAGTGGACATAGCATTAAGGGTGAAGGAGTATGTGAAGGGGGCTTTGACGCCGTCTAATCCTGCTTATAAGCGAATAAAAGCAATAAGATTCAAAGACTTGCTCTTGAGTGCGGCGGAGAGTAAGTAAAAACAAGTAGCGGACACAGGTTGACAGCGAGCGGATGCGAGTGAACAAGTAGCGGATGCGAGTGAACAAGTAGTGGATGCGAGTGAACAAGTAGCGGATGCGAGTGAACAAGTAGCGGATGCGAGTGAACAAGTAGCGGATACGAGTGAACAAGTAGCGGATGCGAGTGAACAAGTAGCGGATGCGAGTGAACAAGTAGTGGATGCGAGTGAACAAGTAGTGGATGCGAGTGAACAAGTAGCGGATGCGAGTGTAAAGCGTGCAGAGACGAGTGTAAAGCGTGCAGATGCGAGTGCAAAGCGTGCAGATGCGAGTGTAAAGCGTGCAGAGACGAGTGTAAAGCGTGCAGATGCGAGTGTAAAGCGTGCAGATGCGAGTGAATGAGGAGCGAGGAGGTGAGGGTGAAAAGGCTAAGAGGCTAAAAGGGTAAATTATGAAGTGGTGACCTCTCTTTCTGCCAGAGGTTCTGTGAGAATGACGATTGTAAGATTCTACCTGACATTAGCCTCTCAGTGGCCAAAGAAAGCAGTATTAGGGAGGAAAGCATGGAATTTGGAAGAACTTTTGAGAGAATCACCTTACTCATTTTGATTTTGGCTTTTAGCTGCACAAACCTATTAGCTCAGGAGAGGATCTCAGAGCCAGGCTCAGGAAGGGAAACAGCAACTGGGGGGACCCCTCAATATTGGGGAGAACCGAGGATTGTAGTCAGCCCCCAATATCGGTTGGTGCCTGGGGCCGAGAGCACTCTTCAGATGGGGGTTTCCGTCTGGGGTGAAGTAAAAAACCCTGGACTGTATTTGGTGCCGGACAATACTAATATTATTTCCCTCATTTCCTATGCTGGTGGACCAACAGAAGACGCTGATTTGGGTAGAGTTTTTCTCGTAAAAAGGAATCCAGCCAGTCAGCCCCAAAGGTCAGGGTCTTACCGAAAGATTATCAAAGTGAATGTAAAACGATTTCTCAAGACCGGAGATGCCAGTCTTCTACCGCCTTTAGAGCCAGATGATACGGTGATTGTAAAAAGTAATCTCTTTCATTCTTTTTCCCGGCTTACTACCCTTGTCAGTCAAGTAGCCCTCATCACCAGTGCTTATCTTCTTATTACGGGAAAGAGGTAATGAAGACGCTGGACGCTAAACGCCAGACGCTAGACGCCAAACGCTAAACGCTGAACGCTTAACGCTAAACGCTAAATGCGTAAGACGTGAAGCGTACAGCGTAAGGCGTAGAGCGTTGAGCGTGTTCAAGGAGGAAATTTTGGTAGAAAGTAAAGAAACGAGTTTAGTTGTTCAAGACTATCTTAATGTCTTACGGCGACGGAAGTGGATTGCCAGTGGAATCTTTCTGGCCATATTTATCTCTACTGTCTTTTTTACCTTTACCAGCCCCAAGATTTACGAAGCTACTTCAAAAATAATCATCCAGCGAAGCCGGAAACCAATCGTCGGCTACGAGTTTGAGACAGAAGAGAGTCGTAACGAAATCAACAATCAGGTAGAAATTCTAAGAAGTGTTACCCTTGCTGAAAAAGTAGCTGAGCGATTGAGAAATCACCAGGAATATGCTAAATTCTTTAGCCCAAATGAAGACTTGATAGGAGTGGTTCTTTCAGGTATTGCCATTACCCCTTTGACAAGGACAGATATTATCGCCATCACTGTCCAGGAAAGAAGTGGTGAGAGAGCCGCTGCTATCGCCAATGCGCTGGTTGAGAGTTTTGTGGAAATGAATGTGGCTCAAAGTAGAGGCGAATTCTCGGAAATACGAAAATTTCTGGAGGAACAAATCCCTATCGTAGCCACGAAACTTTACCAAAGTGAAAAAAATCTGCAAGAATACAAGGAGAGAAACCAATTAGTCTCACTTTCAGAAGAGACTGGGGCTCTAATTGATAAACTCACCGAGTTTGATAAACTCTATAGCCAGACAAATACAGACTTGCACTCAAGCGAGAAGCGATTGTATTATTTGCAAGAACAGTTAGGTCAAGAGAAAAAGGATTTGACTGAAAAAATTTCTGAGATTAGTAGTCCCTTCATCGCCGAAATGAGAAAAGAATTAGTAGCTCAGGAAACCAATCTCTCACTCCTCCTCGTTCAGGGATTAACGACTGAACATCCAAAAGTCAAAGAATTACAAAGGAGAATTGAAGAAACGAAATCAAAACTAAAAGAAGAAACCACTACTCTTTTAACTAAAGAAACGTCCCTTCTGGACCCACTGGGTTATTCCGAGAAGTTGTTTGACCAGATTCTGACTCTGCAAATAGAGATAGAAACTTTGAAAGCGAGAGAGGAAGTTTTATCTAAAGTAGTAGAAAAATATTCCCGAAGACTTCAGAGTCTGCCAGAAAAGGAGATTGCTTTAGCCCGTCTTACCCGAGAATTCAACTTGAACGAAAATATTTACAAAATGTTAATGGAACGGAATGAAGAAAGCCGTCTGGCTGAAGTAGGGAAATTAGGGAATGCCCGGATTATTGAAAGGGCACAACCTTCTCCTTTCCCCATCAAACCAAGAAAAACTATGAACTTGGTCTTTGGTGTTCTTTTAGGAATTGCACTCGGCGGAGGAGTAGTCTTCTTCTTGGAATATCTGGATACCTCACTCAAAACATTACAAGATGTGGAAAGGCAGTTGGAATTGACTGTCCTGGGTTCAATTCCAAGAATTATCAGCGAAGAAACAAATGAGTCTAAAAAATATCAAAATGAAAATAATACTTCGTCTTTGGCAGAACTACTAATTACCCATCACCTTCCTCGCTCGCCGGTGGCTGAATCCTATCGCATCTTGAGGACAAATCTGCGTTTTGCCCAGCCGGATAATCCCCTAAAAACAGTTCTGGTCACCAGCGCCGGACCACAAGAAGGCAAGTCAACTACCGCAGCTAACCTAGCCATTACCTTAGCCCAAGTCGGAGCAAAAGTTATCCTGGTAGATGCCGATTTGAGACGACCGACACTACATTCTACCTTGGGATTCTCTCCTGAACCTGGTCTGACTGAGTGCTTAATTGAAGAAAAGAAAGTGGAGAACTTAATTCGGAAAACTGAAGTAGAAAATCTTTTTCTGCTTACCTCAGGTACTATTCCACCTAATCCTTCAGAACTTTTAGGTTCGGAGAAGATGAAGGAAGTAATCAATCAAATGAAGAAGTGTTGCGATTTTGTAATCTTTGATTCTCCACCGCTAACTACCGTGACTGACGCTTCGATCTTAGGTGCAGAGTGTGATGGCGTCTTAATGGTCATTCGCTCGGGGAAGACTCATCGGGAGTTGGCGAAAAGAGGTAAGATTTTCTTAGAAAATGTCAAAGCAGGTATCATCGGGGCGGCGCTCAATGATATTCCACCGGAAAGTTATGCCTACGGCTACTATTATCACTATTATTATGGCATAAAAAAAGAGAAGAGGATTCGTAAAAAGAGAGGTAAAACTATATGAAGAGAAAAAACTTGACTCTTTTGATTTCTTGGCTTTTAGGTTTTTTTGTTCTTTTCTCGCCTCCTATCGTTTCTGCCACCAGAACAAACTTTGAAGCCGGAGCCGGACTTTTACGGGTAAAATCAGCCAAAGTTTCGCCAGGACTTAAATTTCATTTCTTTTCCCTCAATTTCTTCAACCAGATGCAAATTCCTTACTATGGTTCAGATTCTGCCTATGCCGATAAAAGAGGGGACCTCTGGACATATCAACAACTTTCTTTCACTCTGAGTGACCACCTGGAATTCCTTCTTACCGCTCTGGGCCACAGCGAAAAGTGGAGCCTTCAAACAACCTCTACTCGCAGAAATACTGGTGATAAAACTTTAGGATGTCCGGGCGATGCGCTCTTTGGAGTTAAGGTTCATCTGCCGATTTCTTCAAAACTCTTTGACCTGGCTATTGAACCACTTGTTTCTATCCCGGTGAAAGGAAAGAATAAAATTATTGATTCTCCTTCCCAAACTGGTGGACTAGATTTTGGCGGCAAGGTATTGGCGGACTTGAATCTTAAGACATTAAATATTTACCTCAATGCCGGCTACCTCAATAGAGCAAACAAAATAAACGAAGTTCCAGCTGGCTTAGGGATTGAATACTTACCCGCTCGTTTCATTTCCATATTCTCTGAACTCACCGGAGAAAAGAAATTAGAAAAGGTCAGTTACAGTGAGGCAAGAATTACACCGGGGCTTAGAATCTCACCTAACAAACTTTTTTCAGCCGATTTGGGTCTTGATCTTGGCGTGTTCAAAGCGGACCCTTATAGATATATTCCTGCCTGGCAGATTGCCTTAGGGCTTGCCTTTCCTTCAAGATTGATTCAATGGGAGAGAATGCCTGTGCTGGGGATTATTGCTGGTATGGTGAGGGATCGGGAAACAAAGAATCCTCTGAAGTCTTTAATTACTTTTCCGGGTACTACTATTCCAGGAATAGTGAGTGATAATGAGGGTGCCTATAAAGTTTCAATTCCACCGGGAGAATATACTATTCATGTCTATAGCAATGGTTATCGGTGGCTTGAGCGAAAACTAAAGGTCAATGCTGGTGAGACGGTTCCAGTGGATGTTACCCTGAGGAGAAAGGCCCCGCCTCAGGGAACACTTAAAGGAAGAGTTGTTTCTGCCTCTACTGGGAATCCAGTGGTTGCTACAATAGTCTTCCCGGGAACCACACTTTCCAGTCTCCTCTCAGAGGCCCAGACTGGTGCTTATAGTGTCAACCTAGATCCCGGTACTTATATGGCGATGGTAGTTGCTGACGGCTACATGCCACAATCCATACCAGTAATCATTGCCGAAAACACAGTTACCAATCAAAACTTCCAATTGACCCAGGCTGGGACGGCTGTCATTCCGGTAGTGGAAAGACCGATAGCATCACGGACTCCAACCGCAACTCCTGCCCGACCCAAACCAGTTGTTCCTACACCACCAAAGCCAACGCCACCCAAAGCCTCACCTGAAGAAATTGCCAATCTATACCGGGAAGGTGTTAGACTATATCTGAGTGAAGATTACGAGAAAGCTTTAGCTACTTTTCAAAAGGTAATCAAACTTGACCCGACCAATGCCAAAGCAAAAGATTATCTCAGCAAGACAAGAGCAAGACTGAAAGCATTAAAAGGAGGATAATCTCCAAAAATGCAAAATGCAAAATGCAAAATGCAAAATGCAAAAGAGGATTCATCATCTCAGATCTTACAATTTGCCACTTGCATTTTGCATCTGCGGAAAGTAGTGAAGCGTCTCTTGGTTCTTTGCCTCTTAGGGGGAGTTACTTTTGCCCAGGAAAAAGTCCCGCCTAAGGATGAGTATTTTCTGGGTCCCACACAAAAGTTAGAAATTGAAGTTCATATCTGGGGGGAAGTAACCAAACCCGGGGTCTATCGGGTTCCGGAAGAGAGCGATGTTCTGGAACTTATCTCCTTAGCTGGGGGACCTACTGAATATGCCAATTTGAGCGCCATTAAACTTACTCATCGCAATCGCCAAACAAACCGTATCATTAAGGTCAATTTAGAACATTATCTCAATCAAAAGGAAAAACCGGATTCTCTCCCTCTCCTTGAACCGAATGATACAGTGAGGGTGCCAAAGAATGTTCGCTATCTCTGGCGCAGTTTCATCGGACTAGTGGCTGATTTGGCCATTATCGCTAATGTCTATTATTTAATTTCAAGAAACAAATGACCATTGACCGCTATCCGCTATCCGCTTACCGCTTTCCGCCAACCGCCAAAAATAACGGTCAGCGGTCAGCGGTTGGCGGTATGCGGAGATAAGGAGGTGAATAAAAAGTATGATTTTATCTATTATCTTTATCATTGCGGCAGGACTGGTTACTTTAATTGCTATACTTTCTCGATTGCATATCTTACCTTATCCACTTTTTGAAGCCAGCACTATTGGTTTTCTATTATTCGCCAATGTCTTGCTTCTCTTTGCTATTGCTTTAGCCTTATTGGAAAAAGAAAAACAGAAGATGAACTAACCTGCCGCTTCGGAATTTGAATAAAGCCACAGAGTTTCCATAAATTTCAATGAATTTCAACAAATTTCTGTATTATATTTCAATAGATTTCTATTAGTTTCCGTATTTCTGTGTTAACCCTGTTAGAAATTACCAAAAAGTATGGGAAAATTCCAAGACTAAACTTGCAAAATGTAAGTTAGAGAAGATTTCTAACGGGGTTAATCTGTGGCTAATATCTTGTGGTGAAAGATTTTATAATGAAGCAAAAAGTCGTCTGTGTTTTTGGCACCAGACCAGAAGCAATCAAGATGGCTCCGGTTGTTGAAGAACTGAGGAAACACTCTGAGAACTTTGAAACTTTTGTATGTGTCAGTGCTCAACACCGGCAAATGCTTGACCAAGTTCTCTCGCTCTTTGAAATCAAACCAGATTTTGACCTTAATCTGATGCAGACCCGCCAGACGCTTTTTTACACTACTGCTAAAGTCCTAAACGGTGTTAAACCTGTGTTAAAGAAATTGACACCTGACTGGGTTCTGGTGCAAGGTGATACCACCACTACTTTTGCCGCCGCCTTGACGGCTTATTATTTAAGAATTCCAGTTGCTCACATTGAAGCAGGTTTAAGAACGCAGGATAGATACAGACCTTTTCCAGAGGAGATGAATAGAAAGCTAACAACTAACCTCGCTACCTTGCATTTTGCCCCTACCAAACAATCCCAAGAAAATCTTCTGAGAGAAGGTGTGCCAGAAAAGGACATCTATGTCACCGGGAATACTGTGATTGATGCCCTTTTTCTCTTACTCCCCAAAGCCCGTTCCGAAATAGTGAATATTAGAAGATTGAAGAAGGTAGATTGGTCAAAGCGGATTATACTTGTTACCGGACACCGTCGGGAAAGTTTTGGCCAAGGGTTTCGCCAAATCTGTCAAGCATTGAAGATTTTAGTCAAAACTAATAAGGATATTGAGATTATTTATCCTGTCCATTTGAATCCCAATGTTATTAAGCCTGTCTATTCTATTCTTGCTGGCACTCCCCGAGTTCATCTAATCAAACCTTTAGATTATCTTCCGTTCATCTGGCTGATGGACAAATCCTACTTGGTCTTGACTGATTCTGGTGGAATTCAGGAAGAAGCACCCTCTTTGGGCAAGCCGGTTTTAGTAATGCGTGAGGTTACGGAAAGACCTGAAGGAATTGAGGCTGGTACGGTCAGGTTAGTCGGAGCGAATACTCCCAGAATTATAAAAGAGGTCAATCTTTTGTTACATAATAAGAAAGAATATGAAAGAATGGCGAAGGCGGTAAATCCTTATGGGGATGGTCACGCCGCTTTAAGGATAGTAAAGGTTTTGCAAGAACAGGTTTAGAAGTTTGGCGCCTAGGAAATTCAAAAATCAAATATCAAAAATCAAAATGACAGATCAAAATCCAAAATTTAAAAAAGATCGAGCGAGAAGAGACAGCATTAGATTTTTGATTTTTGGTTTGTAATTTTGATTTTTACATTTTGATCTTTGCATTTATGCCGAGCATAGCGAGGCATATCTTGGTGGGCGGTTAGCTCAGTTGGTTAGAGCGCATGCTTGACATGCATGAGGTCAGAGGTTCAAGTCCTCCACCGCCCACTATTAGAAACCGTGGAGCAGACCACTCTGCGGTTTTTCATTTTTTAAATTGACAAATAAAAGCTATTTATAGTATAATGAAACTGTCTTATGTCAGCAATTATCACCATTGCCAATCAAAAGGGTGGGGTGGGTAAGACAACTACCGCAATCAACTTGGCCACCTGCTTGGCGGCCTTGGAAAAAAAGACTCTCTTAATTGATATTGACCCGCAAGCCAACGCCACCAGTGGTTTAGGCCTTAATAAGCAAACCTTAGAAAAAAGTATCTATGATGTTCTTCTCAACGAAACGCCTGTGGCTCAAGTAATCCACAAAACTGAACTACCATTTCTGGACATTTTACCTTCTCATATTGAACTTGTTGGGGCTCAGATAGAACTGGTCAACTTTGCTGAACGAGAGAGTTTATTAACCAAAGCCATCCAAGAATTGCGCCGAAATTACAAATACATCCTTATTGATTGCCCCCCCTCGTTGGGACTTTTGACAGTCAATGCCTTAGTGGCGGCGGATTCGGTTTTGATTCCCATCCAATGTGAATACTACGCTCTGGAAGGATTGGGGCAACTTTTGCAGACAATAGAATTAGTTCAAAAAAATCTAAATCCTCACCTTCAAATTGAAGGTATTGTTCTCACGATGTATGACTCCCGCTTAAACCTGGCGGCACAAGTGGCTAATGAAATTAAAGAACATTTTAAGGATAAAGTCTATCAGACCATCATTCCCCGAAATGTTCGGCTTTCTGAAGCACCCAGTTACGGTAAACCTATCATTCTCTATGATATTAGTTCAACCGGGGCACAGAGCTATATCAACTTGGCTAACGAGTTTTTGGAGAGAAATTAGAAGATGACATCCTATTTGCCAATTCTCAAGAGAAAAGAAAGGGCAGCAGAATTCTTTATTCAACAGCTTCTAGAAAGTAAAGTTAAAGATTCTATTGCAAAGGTCGTTCTTTTTGGTAGCACTCTAAAGAGAAAAGTGAGAAAAGATAGTGACATAGATGTTTTGGTAATTGCCACAGACTCTTTGAAGGAAGTAGCTGAATCTTGTGCCGACGCTTCTTTGGAAACTGGAATTTTTACTGATGAGGGGGTTGAACCTTTGGTAAGATGTATTGATGAAGTCCGCTATCCTCAATCATATTTCCTCTATTATCAATTAAGACATGGAAGAGAGGTTTATCAAATGAATGCTAAAGAATTAAAAGAAAAAGAAATTAAGAACTACTTAGGTTTATCTCAAGAATATCTTGAGGGGGCCAAGGGAAATTATCAAAATCGACATTGGCGAATTGCGGTTGATGCCGGCTATAATGCCGCTGAATTATTGATGAAGGGTCTCCTTTTATTTAAATTGAGGGATATTCCTGGTTCTCACAGTGGGATTGTCAATAAATTTGGTGAACTTTATGCCAGAACAGGTTTGGTCTCGCGACAGATGGGAAGGACAGCAAACTGGGCATTGCAGAAGAGAAACGATGCCCGCTACGAACCTCACGCTGAAATTACGGACAGAGACGCTAAAGAAATCATTGATTTTGCTGAGGAATTATTTAAAATTTTGGAGAAAAAACTGGCTGCTTGAAAGAATAAGTCACATCACTGATAGATGCCCTATTACTTCTTCTTTCATTTTGATAATAGTACTGAGTAGAGAGTATTGGGTTAATTGAGTTTGTTGAGTTTTTTGGGTTCATTGGGTTTTAATAACCCGATAAACCCCGTTAGAAGGCTTGCACATCGCAGCGACGACCTTCTAACGGGGTAAACTCAATAAACCGAGAAAACCCCGTAAACCCAATACTCGCTACTTGCCGAGTAATAACGAGGTTTATTTTCAACTTTGGGTTTTGAGTTTAAATATATGCCTTTACAGCGCGAAAAAATCATTCCAGTTGAGATAGAAGATGAGATGAAAAATTCCTATCTTGACTATTCTATGTCTGTCATCGTTGGCCGAGCCTTACCCGATGTGCGCGATGGCTTGAAACCAGTGCATCGCCGAATCCTCTATGCTATGCAAGAATTGGGATTGGCTCATAACAAACCCTACAAGAAATCAGCCCGCATTGTGGGAGAAGTTTTGGGGAAATATCACCCTCATGGAGATGCCGCCGTTTATGATACCTTAGTCAGAATGGCTCAAGATTTTTCCCTGCGCTATCCTTTAATTGATGGTCAGGGAAATTTCGGCTCAGTCGATGGAGACCCACCGGCAGCGATGCGTTACAGCGAAGCCCGTTTAGCCAGAATCGCTGATGAAGTCCTGAAGGACATAGAAAAAGAGACCGTCACCTTTATTCCCAATTTTGATGGTTCCTTAAAAGAACCGTCCATCCTCCCTTCACTCCTACCAGGATTGTTAGTAAATGGTTCCTCGGGAATTGCCGTGGGGATGGCTACCAATATCCCACCTCATAATTTAAGAGAAATCTGTGAGGCCTTAGTCGCCTTAATCGACGATTCAGAATTGCCTGAAGAAAAACTCTTACGCTTGGTGCAGGGACCTGATTTCCCTACCGGCGCTTTGATTATGGGGACTACCGGTATTCGTGAGGCTTATAAGACTGGACGAGGGAAAATTACTATCAGAGCCAAAGCGAACATTGAGACCCAGAAGAGTGGGAAGACTGCCATCATCGTCAGTGAACTCCCTTACGAAGTCAATAAAGCCAATTTAATGGAGCGAATCGCTGAACTGGTCAAAGACAAAAAGATGGAAGGCATTGCTGATTTGCGTGATGAATCTGACCGTGACGGAATGCGTATGGTGATTGAATTGAAAAGAGAGGCTGAACCCCGCATCGTCATTAATCAATTGTATCAACATACTGCAATGCAGACGACCTTTGGCGTGATTATGCTGGCTTTAGTTGACGGAGTGCCAAAGGTTCTTACTCTGCGGGAACTCTTACAAGAGTTTCTCAAATTTCGTATTGAAGTTGTGACCAAGAGAACAAAATTTGAATTAGCCGAGGCAGAAAAGAGAGGCCATATCTTAGAAGGATTAAAAATTGCCCTAGCCCATATTGATGAAATTGTAGCACTAATCAAAAAATCACCCACCACTGAAGTCGCTAAAGAAGAATTGATGAAACGGTTTAAACTCACGGAAATCCAAGCTCAAGCAATCTTAGATATGACCTTAAAACGTTTGACCGGTCTGGAAAGAAAAAAAATTGAAGACGAATATTTAGAATTGATTAAACTAATTGCTAAATTAAAAGGCATATTAGAATCTAAAAGAAAACTGCTCGGCATCATTAGAGAAGAAATTTTGCAATTGAAAGAGAAATATGGCGATGAGCGCCGGACAGAAATCTTACCTGCGGAAGAAGAGAAATTCACGGTGGAAGATTTGATTGCAGAAGAAGATATGGTCATCACTATTTCTCATTCAGGGTATATCAAAAGATTAAGCGTCTCCAGTTATAGAAGACAGGAACGAGGCGGTAAAGGTGTGATTGGAATGGAAACCAAAGAAGAAGATTTTGTTGAAGGGCTCTTTATCGCCTCAACTCATCAATATATTTTATTTTTCACCAGTCAGGGACGCTGTTATTGGTTGAAAGTTCATGAAATTCCTGAGGGCGGCCGAATGGCTAAGGGTAGACAAATCATTAATCTCCTTGAACTCTCTAAAGATGAGAAGGTCGCTGCCTATGTGCCAGTTAAAGAATTTGATGAAAAATATTTTCTGGTGATGGCGACAAAACTCGGAACAGTAAAGAAAACTTCTTTGCCTGAATTTGCTAATCCGAGAAAAGGTGGAATTATTGCGGCGACGGTAGAAGAAGGGGATTCCATTATTGAGGTCAGATTGACTGAAGGCACGGAAGACATCATCCTGGCGACGAGGCAGGGACAGGCAATCAGATTTCACGAATCAGATGTCCGAGCGATGGGACGCAATGCCACAGGAGTGAGAGGAATCACTCTGGCAAAAAAAGACGAAGTCATCGGAATGGTAGCAGTAAAGAGAGAAGGAACGTTGTTGGTCGTCTGTGAAAGAGGATATGGGAAGCGCTCGGATATTAGTGATTATCGTCTCACTCGCCGGGGGGGGAAGGGTGTCATTACCGTTAAGGTAACAGAAAAGACAGGACCGGTTGTCTCTATCAAAGAAGTGATTGATACTGATGAACTGATGATTATTTCTGCTAAAGGGCAAGTGATTAGACTTCCAATTAAGGGCGTGCGGGTAATGGGACGAGCCACGCAGGGAGTGAGATTAATCAATTTGGAGACTAATGATAAAGTAGTTGATGTGGCCAGAGTGGCTGCCAAGGAAGAAGAACAAAAGACTTGATGATACACAGATGAGTACAGATGTCTCTGTGCCCATCTGGGCAAAAATCTGTGCTAATCTGTGAATTGATAGAGCAATATATGAACCCAAAACGAGGACTGGGAAAAGGGCTTCAAGCCTTGATTCCGCAAAAGATTGCGGCTGAGGAAAAAAGGGAAGGCATTCTCAGCTTAAAACTTTCAAGAATCCTTCCTAATAGATTTCAGCCCAGGGTGAAAATCAAGCCTGAAAGCCTGAAAGAGCTCACCCACTCTATCAAAGAAAAAGGAATCTTGGAACCACTCTTGGTTCGTCAGACTGACAGTGGTTATGAACTTATCGCTGGCGAGAGAAGACTTGAGGCGGCAAAACTTGCAGGGCTGAAAGAAGTTCCTACCTTAGTTCTAAAAGCGAGCGAGGAAGAAGCCTTAGAGTTATCTTTGATTGAAAATCTTCAAAGAGAAAATCTTAATCCTTTGGAAGAGGCAAAGGCCTATCAGAGATTGTCTCAAGAATTCAATCTCACCCAGGCCCAAATTGCCGAAAGAGTAGGCAAAGAACGCTCAACCATAGCCAATTCTTTGAGACTCTTAAGTCTGCCGGTTGAGATTCAAAGATTGCTTGAAGAAGAAAAGATTACCGCCGGACATGCCCGGACAATTCTTTCTTTAACAGAAAGAAGAGACCAACTTGAACTGGGGCAAAGAATTGCCCAGCGAGGGCTTTCCGTGAGAGAAGCAGAAGAATGGACAAAGAGAAAGGCAGAAGGCAGAAGGCAGAAGGCAGAAGGCAGAATAAAAAAAGATCCGCACATTACCTTGGTTGAAGAAAGTTTGCAACGAGTTTTGGGGACAAAGGTGAGATTATACCCAAAGGGGAAAAGAGGTAGAATTGAAATTGAATATTACTCACCCGAAGATTTAGAGAGACTCTTGAACATATTGAAAGTCAAATATTAACCCAAATTATAATTCGCCACGGATGAACATGGATAAGCATGCTGATATGTTGATACGGTGATATGATGACAAGAAATTCGGAACAAATCCAAATTTCCAAATGTTCAAAACTATTTACTCATTTGTTTTGTCATTTGAATTTTGAGCATTATAATTTGTTTCGGATTTATTTTATTCGAATTTCGGATTTACTCTCTTATCAGCATATCAACATATAAGCGTATCAGCAATAGGTAACTCTGTGGTTTCAGGCAAATATGAATCCGCCACTTCTATCTACTGAGATTCCAGGGCTTGCGCCATTTGTCCGAGGGAAAGTTCGTGATATCTATGAGTTTCCCAGTGAAAGACTCTTAATCGTCGCTACTGACAGAATCTCAGCGTTTGATGTAGTAATGCCTAATGGTATTCCAGAGAAAGGGAAAATTCTTACCCAACTCTCCGCCTTCTGGTTTGAAAAGACAGAAGGAATTGTCTCCAGTCATTTGATTACGGCAAATATCAACGAGATTGAAGAATTAAAGTTAGATAACCATCTAAAAAAGATGCTTGATGGACGGACGATGTTGGTAAAAAAGGCAAGTAGGATTGATGTTGAATGTGTCGTTAGAGGCTATTTGTCTGGTTCAGCCTGGAGTGAATATAAGAATTCAGGAACAATTTGTGGAGAAAAAATTAAAAATAATTCTCTTAAAGAAAGTGAGAAATTATCTGAGCCACTATTTACCCCAGCAACAAAATCAGAGACTGGACATGACGAAAATATAAGTTTTGCCAGGATGGCAGATAAAATAGGAAGAGAGAAAGCTGAAATACTGAAAACTAAGAGCATAGAAATATATATGTTTGCTGAGCACTATGCTAAAGAAAGAGGCATCATTATTGCTGATACAAAGATGGAATTTGGCATCTTAGATAACGAAATAATTTTGATTGATGAACTTTTGACTCCGGATTCTTCCCGTTTCTGGGATATAGAGGATTACGAAGTTGGAAAGTCTCAACCGAGTTTTGATAAACAATATGTTCGGGATTATTTAATCTTCATTGGTTGGAATAAAGAGCCGCCAGCACCAGTTTTGCCACCCGAAGTGGTGGAGAAGACTAAAGAGAAATATCGGGAAGCTTATAGGAGATTCACTGGAAAAACCAGGTAAACATTTACCAGAGAAAAATTTCCGTGCCACGACTTTGTTAAAATTTTGTCTAAAATTGGCACGATTTATCCTGAACGGAGTGAAGGAAAATCAACACTGACAAGCGTTTAAGCCTTCTGGGCTTGTTCTTCTCTTGTCCCCCGACAAGTCGG
>JBFLXN010000047.1:0-17417 GCA_040755715.1 Candidatus Edwardsiibacteriota bacterium | reverse complement strand
ATAATTTTCGCTCATTTGGTTTTAATTTAACTTGATTTTTTATTTTCAAGTATACCACCTCCTTTTGGAGGTAGTATATCATAAATAATTTAATTTGTCAAGAACTTATGTCATAAAGCACTAGTTTGGGGAGCGAGATTCTTCAGAAGTCAAAAAATTATATCACAGAACACGCCCCATTGCAATTTTTTTCTCATTTCGCACCTGTTTCTGTCATGGCAAATACTTGTTTGTCTGCAAGGTTTTTCTGCTGAGCGGCTCCGGTCGGACAGGCGGCAGTGCAAGCGCCACACCCTTCACACAAGACTTCCGTAACTTTCACTATCTTCTTCTCGGCATCCAATTCCCTGGCGCCGTAAGGGCAGACAGGAACACAAATGGCACAGCCACAACAGAGGTCCTCATTCACCCCGGCAACTATCGGTTCGTGATGTAGTTCTTCAGTGGAGAATAAACTAACCACTTTGCTGGCGGCGCCTGACGCCTGAGCCACTGCTTCGGGAATATCTTTGGGAGCCTGGGCTGCCCCAGCCAAATAAACTCCGAGGGTCATAGTTTCTACGGGTCGCAATTTTGGATGCGCCTCATTGAGAAATCCGTTTGCATCTACGGAAATGCGCAATTTTTTTGCCAATTCCTGGACGCCAGGATTTGGAATCATTCCTTGAGCCAAGACGACCAAATCTGCCGCAATTTCTATCTTCTTATTAGTCAATGTGTCTGCCCCCCAAACAATAACTTTATCTCCTTCAGCAAAAATTTTGGAAACCTTGCCACGCAAATAAAGAATCCCGTCTTCTTTCACCCCTCGCTCCACGAACTCTTCGTATCCTTTGCCTCCAGAACGAATGTCAATATAGAAGATGTAGGGCTGTCCCTCGTGAACTCTGTGCTTATACAACATTGCGTGTTTAACTGTGTACATACAGCAAATCTTTGAACAGTAAGGAAGAGCGTTATCTGGGTCACGGGAACCGACACATTGGACAAAGACAACTTCTTTAGGCACCTTGCCATCTGAAGGCCGACGCACTTCACCCCCTGTTGGCCCTGAGGCAGAAAGCAATCTTTCAAACTGCAAGCCATCAATCACATCTTTGATTTTACCTGCTCCGTATTCTCCGAGTTTATCTTTGGCATAAAGGTCATAGCCGGTAGCCACGACAATCGCCCCAACCTTTTCTTCCACGATTGTATCTTGCTGTTCAAAATTCACTGCCTGCACCGGGCAAATCTTTTCACAGACCCGACATTTCCCAGCTAAGAAATATTGACACAAAGCCTTGTCAATCACTGGTTTGTTTGGCACTGCTTGTGGAAACGGGATATATATCGCTTTGCGTTTACCCAATCCTCTATCAAATTCAGAATCAATTTTCACCGGGCATTTCTCCTGGCAAAGTCCACAACCATTGCAGTTTGTCCAATCAACATAAGCAGACTTTCGTCGTATCTTGACTGTGAAGTTTCCTACATGTCCGGAAACATCGTCTATTTCTGAATAGGTCAAAAGTTTGATTTGTGAATGCTGGCCAGTTTCTACCATCTTTGGCGTAAGAATACACTGCGAACAATCAAGCGTAGGAAAGGTTTCTGAAAGTTGTGCCATATGTCCGCCAATGGAAGGGTCCTTTTCTACCAAAATTACCTCATAGCCACTATTGGCAATATCAAGTGCCGCCTGCATTCCACTTATTCCCCCCCCGACGACTAACGCCCGGCGGGTAATCGGCACACCAATTGGCACAAGCGATTCATTGCCCTTGACTTTTTCAACAATTGTTTGAATAATCTTAATGGCTTTCTGAGTCGCCTTCTCCTCATCGGTATGCACCCAGGAACAATGCTCCCGAATGTTAGCCATTTCACATTGATAGGGATTAAGCCCTTCTCCAAGGCAAGCCCGGCGGAAAGTAAGTTCGTGCAGTGTTGGAGAACAAGCGGCTACCACCACTCCTTCTAAACCTTTTTCCTTAATAGCATCACGCACCATTTGTTGTCCCGGGTCAGAACACATATACTTATACTCCACGGAATGAATCACCCCGGGGTATTGAACTAAAACTTCCGCTACTCTTTTAACATCAACGGTGCCGGCGATATTGATTCCACAATGGCAAATAAAAACTCCAATTTTTTTCACCTTCGTTATCCTCCATAGTTATAAAAATGATAATATGCTGATACGCTGATACGGAAAAGCTTTTTACTTATCCACCTGTTGCCTACCTGCTGACAGACAAGGCAAACAGAGTAGACAGGTCAACATATCACCGTATCATCGCCGTGTGTTTCTGTGCTTCTGTGCCTTCGTATCTACAGTTGTTTCTTTTGCAAAACCGGTCGTGGGTCAACATAATGTTTCTCAAAAGCAAATGAACTACTGTCAGCCCCTAAGGCTATTCCCAACAACTGAGTAAAATATAAAACAGGAATTTCCGAGAAATCCTGGTGTCTCTCTTTAATCAATTTTTGTCTGGTATCTAAATTATATTGACAGAGAGGACAGCTTCCAATTACCAATTCAGCCCCATTTTTTAAAGCCGAACGTAAAATAAGATGAGAACAGTCAGCGGCTACCTCGGGAGAATTGAGCATTTGAAACGAACCACAACATTCAGTCTTATGGGGAAAATCAACTACTTCTGCTCCTAAAGCGGTAAGTAAGTTCTCCAGAATCTGGGGATTTTCCGCATTGTCAAGTCCAATCTCTTCCTGAGGACGCAATAATAGACACCCGTAATAAGAAGCTACCTTCAATCCTTTGAGACTCTTCTTTACTTTCTTTTTCAAATCTTCAAAGCCAATTTGGTTTTTTAGAATTTCCAAAAGGTGTAAGACTTTCACTTCTCCCTGATATTCTTCTTCAATAAAATCGGAGAGTTTTTTTCGCTTTTCCGCATCCTTTCGCATCACTTCATTAGCTCTTTTTAGAGTATTATAACAAAAAGAACAAAGTGTTGTCAAGTCAGATTTCTCTTTTTGGGCTTGAAGCAGATTTCTGACTGGTGCTGAAAAAGCCATCACATTATCCTTGATTAAGGAGAAGGATGTCCCGCAGCAATACCAATGAGGCAATTCAATCATTTCAAAATCTAAGGCTTTGGCTACCGCTAAAGCAGAGTCTTCAAACCCTTTGGCTTTGGTCTTAAGTGTGCAACCTGGAAAATAACTGTATTTCATCTTTTCCTCCCCTTTCAATAATTTGTATGATTACGGCGATTTTAAAATAGATTGCGATGGTTATCACTGATAGATTTATCGCCATAATCGTTGCTTAACCCCGTTAGAAAAATTTCTTTTAGAGTTTTTATATGTAGTTTATCACAAAACTTCGTGAATAAACTGAACAAAATTTCTGCCATTACAGTGGTTTTCTAACGGGGTGAACCGCTGTAATCATTGCGACGAAGTTGCATATCTTATTAGGTCAAATTCGTAAATTTCCGGTAGGCGCTGATTAGTCCTATTTGTGGCACTTCATCTATGAGTTCCTTGGGCACCTCTACTGGGTCAATATAGTTTCTTCCTTTGCGCATAAAAAGAACTCGCAGGGCATCCATAATTCTTGAAACATCAATTCCTCTCGGGCAACGGCTATCACAGGTAAGACAGGAGGCACAACGCCAGATTGTTTGTGAATTTAAGACTTCGTCCTCTTGCCCGAGTTGCACCAATCTGACGATTTGATTTGGCAGGAGGTCCATAGAAGAAACAAGTGGACACCCAGCGGAACATCGTCCGCACTGATAACAGGCTAAAAGTTTTTGTCCACTGATTTCTTCCACTTTTTGCACAAAATAACTCTTCAGTTTTGAAGCAGAAATGGTCGTATACATCGTGCAATCCTCCTTTTTTAGATAACAGTTTTTATACTACACACGGGATAAATTCCCGCAATTTTTAGTCCCGTTAGGGACGAGATATTTATAGCAAAAATAAACGCGCTTGAAAATTCAAGCCCCGTTAGGGGCGAAATATTTATAGCATCCCGTCAGGGACGAAATATTATTGAATGTCTTTTAGAATATACCTCTCATCATAATCAATATCAAATCGTTTCAGTAATTCAATATATTCTTCTCTGAATGTCTTCTTTTTATGGTGCTGTTCCTGATTGATTATATATTTTACCACTCTGTCTATATGAGAATAAGAATATGAAAATGCACCATATCCCTCTTGCCACCTGAATTTGCCTTTAGTGAATCCTTTTTTATTAATCCATCCGGAAGAAGAGCCTTTAATATCCTGCAATAAATCGGGTATTAACTGATGAGGTTTATACCCTATGAAAACATGAATATGATTAGGCATTCCGTTTATTGCAATTAGTTTATGTTTATTACTTTGGACTATTCCGGTGATGTATTTGTAGAGGTCGTTTTTCCATGGAGTTTGAATTATCGACTCTCTATCTTGAACTGCAAATATAAATTGAATGTATATTTGGGTATATGTATTAGCCATAGTCTTTTATATTATGTCCCTTACGGGACTTGTGTTATTGGTTTATTTCATTTTTCTATAAATATTTTGTCCCTAACGGGACAATACCAAATAGATAGGAAATATTGGATATCGTTACATTGCGATTTAGATATTGAGAAGCCCATTGGCTAGCTTCCTTCAAATTAAATAATTGTCTTTCTTTTTTTCAAGGAATGTTTGTTGGCTCATTGGTTAGTTATATCCAATTCAAGTGAATGACCCAGCCCTTACGGGTGAGGTATTCGGCAAACTCATTTGGCTATCGGTTTACTCTTGTCGATAGACTTCTTCCCTTTCAACTCAACGAGGAGAAGGGGAAGAAGAATCTCGCGCCAGTCCTCAATTGAACCGTTGACACCGCCAATCTCCAGGCCATCGTCCGCGTAGTATATCTCCAACTTCTCCTGGCAGCATCCGCACTTGAGCAGATAGCGTGGGCCTTTCTTGCCTTTTTGTCTCCGATGGTAGATGCGAATCTCCGGTTGCCCGAAACGGGTGGTGTCGTAGAACCGGTTTGCTCTCGCTAGGATTCTCATTTCTTCCCTCATTTCTGTGGTGCTGTACTGTTCAATACAAGCCCTGCTGATTTTGCCTCATACCATCTCTAGCCGACAATGAGGTCGTCCTCTATTTCTGGAAGAAAGCGAAGTGTGTATGTCATTTCCTTTTTTCTATTTTCGATTGAAGTTCCTCAATGGACAACAAATTCCCTGGAGATGTCTGAAATTTTTTAAGCCTTCTTTCTAATTCATCCTGCCTGTAAGGAATATTTGTCACCGTCAAATGAATATACAGTTGGGCAGGAACCAAAAAGTGCTTTATGTATCTTTTCATTTGTGGCTGCGGCTCCAACCAGGAAAGGGGCAAGTAGACTCCCGAGTAATGGCCCCGGTTGTTCACTTTCTTCATAATACTCCAAGAAGGCAACGCTATCGCGTGGTACACTTTCTACTCGGGTTGAATGCTCTCGTGTTAGATCATACCGAATGCCTTTTCCAATAATAACATCTCCTGTCATTTCAAAACTGTCGGGAAAAACGACCATGGAGCCATCGTACAAATGTGCCTTGGTTGGTGAGGTAATAACTATCTTTTCAGTCATTTTATCAAGAGGCTTTACCTGTGTCGAAATGAATACGCAAGTGCTGAAAGTCAAACAAAATACAACAGCACCGGCGAAACAGAAAAAAATCGTAGACCTTTTCATCGCCTCACCACTTCCTATCAAATTTTGACTGTCATTAAATGAATCCCCGTCATTGCCTCAAGGATTTGTTCCTAAATAGGAACAGCCCCAATATTCATCTCCCGTAGGAAAAACAGCGCAAGCAAGATTTTCAAGAATTTCAACTATGCCTTAGCCTTCGTACCGTATCCCAACCATGCATACAAAAGCTATTCTTTTCTTTCAAAACAGGATAACAGGTCACCTGGCGTATTTTCTTACCCCTTCCTCATAAAGGTCATTTCCGTAAATGTCATTTACCACAATCACGGGAAAGTCAACTACCTCTGAGCGGCAAATGGCTTCGGCCCCTAAATCCTCATAAGCGACCACTTCATATTTCTTAATTCTTTTAGCCAGAAGAGCGGCTGCTCCTCCAGTAGCCGCAAAGTAAACCGCCTTATATTTCTTCATCGCCTCTACCACTTCCTTTGCCCGACTGCCCTTACCAATCATTCCCTTCAAGCCTGCTTGCATCAAAGCGGGAGAATAGGCATCCATTCTGTAACTGGTAGTTGGTCCTGCAGGTCCAATGACATAACCCGGTTTAGCCGGAGCCGGACCAACATGATAAACAACCTGACCTTTAATATCAATTGGCAGAGACTTTCCTTCTTTCAACAAATCAAAGAGTCTCTTGTGGGCGGCATCCCGAGCAGTATAAATAACACCAGTGATAGAAACTTTATCTCCGCTTTTTATTTTGCTTAATGTCTCATCGGTTAATGGAGTAGTGATTTTAATAACTGCACTCATTTTTGAATTCCTCTCTTTTTAGTTACTCCTGAAAAACCTTTTTAACCCGGAAATACGGAAACTAATAGAAATTTATTGAAATTGATAGAAACTTGTAATAAAGAACAATAAATTTCCACAAGTTTCCAAAAATTTCTATGAATTTCTATTTTTCTGTATGTTTCTGTGTAATTCTTTATTGAAGTTCCGAAAAGGTTATATTTCTACACTTTCGTGTCTGGCGACATGGCAGTTGATATTCACCGCTACGGGGAAACTGGCAATATGTCTCGGATAGACTTCAACATGGACATCCAGAGCAGTAATTCGTCCACCCAATCCTTGTGGTCCAACGCCAGTATTGTTAATCAGGCGCAAGAGTTCTTCTTCTAAATCAGCATAGTATTTATTAGGGTGCCTTGAGCCAATGGGACGCAATAGGGCTTTCTTAGCCAGCATAGCCACACCTTCAAAAGTTCCACCAATTCCCACCCCGACAACAATTGGTGGACAGGGGTTAGAACCAGCCTCTTTCACCCAGTCAACTACAAATTTCTTAACTCCCTCAACTCCCGCGGCTGGAGCCATCATCTTGACTGAACTCATATTCTCACTACCACCGCCTTTTGGAGCAACAGTAATCTTGACCTTTTCTCCCGGAACAATTGTAGTATGAATCATCGCTGGTGTATTGTCGCCAGTATTCTTTCCCGAAATTGGGTCTTGAAGAATTGACTTTCGCAGATAACCCTCTTTATATCCTTGTCTCACTCCTTCATTGATTGCTTCAGACAAATCAGCGCCAATTATATGAACATCCTGTCCTATTTCTAAGAAAATTACCGCAAATCCTGTATCCTGACAGATAGGAATTTGCTCATTGTGAGCAATCTTAGCATTCTCTAATAATTGCTCAAAGATTTCTTTACCAATCGGTGATTCTTCTTCTTTCAAGCCCTTTTGCAGAGCCTGAATTAAATCTTCTCCCGCATTGCAATTGGCGCTGATACACATCTTTTTTACTGCTTCGGTGATTTTAGATGCTTGAATTTCTCGCATATGTTTCTCCTACTAAATTCTGCATTAACCACGAATGAACAGTAGAATATTAGCCTAAGAGTTGTTAGCCTAAAAGCCTAATAGTCTCTATACTTTTAGACTATTGAATTTCGGGTGAATTCGTGGTTTCTTCACGCACTATTTTTGAGTTTAGAGAGCTGGTTCCAGCACCCAGATTTCAGGGGCTGTGGGCAATTTTTCTTTTTCTACTTCTATTTCCGAACCGCCGACTTTTTTTGCATTCTTCTTTCCTTCTAAAAATTTATCAACCGGGTCAATGGGAAATCCGACTTTCTTCGTCTTAAAATGCATAGGAATGGTAATTTTTGCTTTTAATGCTTCCATCACATCTGTAGCCGCTTTGGCGTCAATAGTAAAATACCCACCGACTGGTATAAGAAGAATCTCAATAGGGCCGATTTTGCTGACCTCATCTTTGGAAAGTCGGTGTCCCAAATCACCAAGATGACAGACTTTCATCCCATCAATTGTGATAATGTAAATGTTATTTTTGCCGCGCTCACTTCCCTTAGATTCATCGTGATAGGTAGCGATTCCTGCAAAACTCATTCCGCTGGCTGTCTGTGAACCGGTGTCTTTAATGACTGTGGGCTTGCCTGGAAGTTGCTTGGTGCAATTGTGGTCTTCGTGGTTATGGCTTACAGTCACTGCGTCAACCGTTTCTTTTATTGGCGTATAGCCAATAGCACCTCCATAGGACCCTGATTCGTAAGGGTCAGTCACAAGCTTCTTCCCGTCTTTGGAGGTAATCAGAAAAGAAGCATGTCCTAAATATTTAATTTTCATGTTTCATCTCCTCCTTTCCGAAAGAATCGCCCCCTGCTTACCGTTCTCCGGTGACCGCCTACTGGTTTGCGGTGAGCAGTTAGCCTGCCCCGTTGCTTTGCACCGTAGCACAACGGCCGGGACGGATAGCGGTCAGCGATTAGTGGTATTATTAAAAATCGCATAATTCTTTGACAGGATTAACATGATTTTTTCGTTAATTTTAAAAACGCATTTATGAAAAATCTGTGGCACATAGTTTATTTTAATCCTGCCTGCCCGACGCAGGCGGCTAAATCCTGTCAATTTATTAAATGAAACTCAATAGTGGTATTAGTTCTCTCAAATTGGTAATTACAGCGTCAGGCTTGATTTGAAGTCTATCAGTTTGTTTCTCCTCACCAGTTAAGTCTTGCCCAATCTTAATTGCTCTCATCCCTGCCTGTTTAGCCCCCCATACATCGGTGTAGAGATTATCACCAATATGAATTGAAGAAGAAAGAGAGGCATTCATTTGTTGTAAAGTGAGTAAGAAAATTTCTGGGTCTGGTTTGCGAATCAAAAGTTCATTAGAAAAACTAAAGGCATCAAAATAACCAAAGATTTGATATTCTCGCAAAAGAGTTCTAAGGCAATATCCTGGTGTCCTCCCTGTATTACAGATTAATCCAATTTTCATTCCTTTTGTTTTTAATTCCTCTAATACTTTTTTAGTTCCCTCAATTAGGGTTGGAGGCTCTTCATAGATTACCTCGGTGTAGGCTTTTTCTGTTTTTTCTAAGAAACCAGAGGGACTTAAGTTTGAATTCCCAAAGCCCGCCTGCCCCAGGATGCTTCGGTGGGCGGGCAGGCAATCCAGAAAAATCTTGATTTGCTCTTGACTAGAAATGTCACGATTTTCTTCCCAGATTTCTGTGCATCTATCCCAGACTTCTTGATGAGCCAGAGCGAATTCTTCTTCAGAGAATTCAAAACCATTTGATTGCAAAAGCGGTTTCAGTCTCTTAAAGCGCAAATTTTTTCGCCGCTCTTCAACTTCCAGGCCATCAAAAATCAAAGTTTGCCAGAGGTCAAAAGTAATTGCTTGAAACATAACGGATAAGCCTAAGAGTCTCCATAATTAGGATTATACTTTTAGGCTCTCAGGCTATGAACTCCTAGGCTAATACTGATGTTTTGCAGATGATTTCTACCAACTGAGCAAAGACCTGGCGCACTCCCTCGGGGTCAATAGCATTACAAGGCAAAACAGGAATTTTTTCTTCCACCTTCAACCGAGTTTTTATTTTTTCCAAACTAAGAGCATTTGGATAATCACTCTTATTCGCTACCACCAAACAGGGAACAGCTTCCTTCTTGACAAATTCCAGGAAAAGGCGACTATTCTCTATACTTTCTAATAAAGTGCTATCTAAAAGATAAAGAACAGCCAGAGCTTTCTTGAGAAGCATTTCCCAGGAAAAAGCAAATTCTTTTTCTCCAGGAACACCATAAAAATGAAGTAAGAAATCAGAAGAAATTCTCAGTCGTCCGAAATCTACGGTTCCCAGTCTAACCTCGGTGGAGGCACCTTCTACTAACTGTCCATTCAAGAGGCTGGAAAAAAGTGTTTCCACAAAAGTACTTTTTCCGGTGCGGTGCACGCCAGCCACAATGATTTTCCCAATCAATGGCTCTTCTACATTCGTCGCCAGACGACGGATCCTTCCCTTCATCATAAAAAGCTGTTCCTTGGTAAGTGTCTTTTCTAAAATTTTTTCTAAAGGAACCCGAACTAATTTCCCTTCGGCAATCAGCCTGGCTAAAGCCACTAAAGTCTTGGTTTGACTCAATCCACTTTTGGTTATAATTTGGGCCACCGTCCGTTTACCATCAATTAGATGAGCGATTTGAGCCACCTCTAATTCTTCAGCTCTCGGTTCTAAAGCAATTTGTTTTCCCGGTACTGGGGATAGAAGGTCGTTTAAAGCTGGAAGATGTTCGGCTAACCGTTCTTTCTCATCCTGAAGTCTCACTCCTTCCATAATAATTTCAGCCACCGTAGATTTAATCCGATGGTGTTTAGTAGTGATATGGGGTCCAAAGAGGAATCTACCCTCGCGCCAGGTAAGTAAGGCATAGACAGCGTCTTCACCCACAAGTGATTCTACTTCGGCCTCAATTAAGGCTCCATTTTCAAAGTAAATATTCCCAGATTCTTCTCCTTTGGTCAAGGTCAGTGCCCCGGTCTTTTTATTGACTTCTAAAAGTGGCAAGACATCAAAAATTGGCATTGCCGAAAGGTCTCCGGCAATAATTGATTCTTCAGTAGCTATTTTTTCCTTTTCAGCTTTAGCAAAAATTTCTTCAATCTTCTTAAGCAGAGACTCCATCTGAATGGGTTTGGCTATATAGTCATCAGCACCCATTTTTATGCCGCGCACACGGTCAGAAACTTGGTCCAAAGCGGTGAGAAAGATGAAGGGAATTTGTTTTGTTTTAGGATTCGCCCGCAAAAGGCCGCAAAATTCTAAACCATTTAATTTGGGCATCATAATGTCTGAAATAATCAAGTGTGGATTTTCCGCCATAGCTATCTTTAAACCTTCTTCACCATCAAAGGCTTTTAAAACTATATAGCCCACTTTTGTTAGGCGAAATTCTATCACCGCCACAAGATTCTTTTCATCTTCAACAATTAGAATCTTTTTCTCACTCATATTGAAATAAATTAACATAATCAACTTTATAAAGTCAAGGGAAAAATCTTACCACTAATTTACCAGAACTAATTGTGTAATGTGAAATGTTCGATGTGTAATGAAGAACATGACGATTATAGTGAGCAAAGCCGAACCATTACATTACACATTTCACATAACACATTACACAAAAATGTGATTCCGTGTTTCCGTGGTATAATTTCCTATGCTATGAACCAAAGCATCTTCAAAAAATTTCTTGCCTTTTTCTCCTGAAATGCGATATATTTATTTTACTCTTCCCTCTCCACATCGGAGAGGAATACCTGTCCGCCGTGTTTGCCTGCTCGTAGTCTCCGCTTCTTGAAGCAACAGCCAGGGTGGCGGAGAGGGAGAAGTATATGGCTGATAAGCACACCTATACTCTAGCTCCAGCAGGGCGCTCGCCTCGGATAAGTCACCTTGATTACTCACGCCATCTGAACGAGCAGCAATTAGCCGTAGTTACCGCTGATGGTGGGCCAATGTTGGTCTTAGCTGGCGCAGGTTCTGGCAAAACAAGAGTGCTCATCTTTAGGGTTGCCTATCTCTTGGAACAAGGAGTGAATCCAAGCGAAATTCTGCTAGTGACCTTCACCAATAAGGCGGCTAAAGAAATGCTAAGAAGAGTGAATCATCTTTTAGGTCAAGACATAAAGGGATTGTGGGGAGGAACTTTTCATCATGTAGGAAATCTTCTTCTGCGCCGTTTTGCTAAAGAAGTCGGCTTTGAGGCCAATTTCAGTATAATAGATACGGAAGATGCTAGGGTTCTCCTAGAAGATTGTGTGGAAGATTGTGGGATTTCCCGAAAACAAACAAGATTTCCTAAAGGCGATGTCCTGCGAGAGATTATTAGCCAGAGCCTGAACTGTGATAAAACTGTTGAATCAGTCTTGGAAGAAAAATTCCCACATTTTTTAGGTCTTTTATCCCAGATAGAAAAGGTTATGGTCAAATACAAAGAGCGAAAACAGAAAGCCCAGGTGATGGATTTTGACGATTTGCTCATCAACTGGCATCGCTTGCTTAAAGAGTTTTCTTTTCCCAAGGATGTCTTGATTCATCAATTCCATCATATCTTGGTAGATGAGTATCAAGATACTAATAAACTGCAGGCAGAGATAGTGGATGGAATGGGCGAGTTTTATCGCAATGTCTTAGTGGTAGGTGATGATGCCCAGAGCATCTATGCATTTCGGGGTGCGGAATTCAAGAACATTTTAGAATTTCCTAAAAGATACCCCGATTGCAAAATCTATAAATTAGAAACAAATTATCGTTCCAGTCCAGAAATCTTGAATTTAGCTAATGAAAGTATTAAACATAATTTAGAGCAATTCCAAAAGACTTTGCAGAGCATTCATCCTTCTGGAGAGAAGCCGGCTTTGGTAACTTTACTTGAAGCAAAACAGCAGGCAGAGTTTGTCGCTCAGAGAATCTTAGAATTGCGGGATGAAGGAATTTCCTTGAGCCAGATTGCCGTCTTATACCGCGCTCACTATCAAGCAGCGGATTTAGAATTAGAATTGCGCCGCCGAAATATTCCTTACTTGATTCGTTCAGGACTGCGATTCTTTGAACAAGCACACATCAAGGATGTCATTGCTCACTTGCGAGTAATTCAAAATCAGTTTGATGAGCTCTCCTGGAAAAGAGTTTGCCTGTTGGCTGAAGGGGTTGGGAAAAAGACTGCTTCTCTGATCTGGGACTACATAAGCGGGAAAGAGGAACCCCTCACTGCTTGCTTCTCTGAGGAACTCAAGGCATTGCTTCCTAAACAGGCAAAAGTCGGATGGAAGAATTTTTTAAGTAGAATGCGGAGAGTAAGGGAAACATCACCTCTGCCAGCAGAGATGATTCAGACTGTGCTTCAGGAAGACTACCGGCAATATCTTCAAGAAAATTTTGTGAATTTCTGGGAAAGAGAAGAAGATGTAGAACAACTTTCCAATTTTGCCCTACAATATGAGAGTCTGGAAAGATTCTTGAGTGAAATGGCATTACAAGAAAGTATGAGTGGTGAAGATATTATTACTGGTGAAAGAGTAAAAGAGGAAGAACTTCTGACTTTAAGCACTATTCATCGGGCAAAGGGATTGGAATGGAAGGTAATCTTTTTAATCTGGCTGGCGGAAGGGCATCTGCCGATTTCTCGCAGTTATGGCGACCCGGCGGCGATTGAGGAAGAACGGCGTCTCTTCTATGTTGCTCTGACTCGTGCCAAGCGCCAGGTCTATTTGGCGCATCCAATTTCTGCCCGGCGATACGGAGTGGGCAATGTCATCTTGCGCCCTTCGCCCTTTGTCACAGAACTGCCCGAGGATTGCTATGAGAAGTGGGAAGTAGAGAAAAATCAGGGTGAAATTTAAAATATCGCACTTAGTCATATTATAAAAGTATTGACTTTTTTTACAATTTATGTTAAAATTTTCATTAAGATAATAGAGGATTTTTAGCAATGAGACTATTCTCACGGGAAATAATTGACTGCGTTAAAAAATGGTTAGGTAAACCAGAAATAATTATTCTATTGGGTGCAAGACAGGTTGGCAAAACCTGTGTGATGAAATTACTTATGCAAGAACTAAAACCTAATGAATATCTATACTTTGACTTAGAAGACACCTACAATCTTCAGATTTTAAATAATGTGGAAAGTTTTCTTGATTATATTTCAGCAAAAGGTGTAAATAAGGTAAAAAAATTAAAGGTTTTTATTGATGAATTTCAATATCTCCCTCAACCAGGAAAATTTCTGAAAATAATTCATGACCATCATCCTCAAATAAAACTTATCGTTTCTGGTTCATCATCATTTGAAATAAGAAGAAAATTTACTGATGCCCTCACCGGAAGAAAAGTTGTTCTTTCCGTCTATCCCTTAACTTTCCGAGAATATTTGATATTCAAACAGAGTAAATTTGCGGAAATAAAAGATGAAGTGTTCTTTAAGAAAATAATTACAAATTTTGAAAAGGTCAAGAAGTATCATGTATTCACTCCAAAGATGGTTCCGGCATTTGAAGACTTTATGATTTTTGGTGGCTATCCCCTACCAACTTTGACAAAAGAAAATGAACACAAAATAATGCGACTAAAAGAAATCCACAATACTTATATTCAGAAAGATATAAAGGATTTAGCAAAGATAGAAAGAATTGTCCAATTTAATCGGCTTGTTTCATATCTGGCAGTTCAAATTGGTGGTTTATTGAACTTAAATGAATCCTGTAAAGAAATTGGTATTTCAAGAAGACATCTTGAGAAGTTCATCTTTATATTAGAGAAGACATTTGTCTTAAATTTACTGAAACCATTTTTTACTAATAGACAGAAAGAGATAACTAAAATGCCAAAGGTCTTTTTTTCTGACAATGGTCTAAGGAATATAAATATAAATGATGTCCGCCCGCTTAATCTCAGACAGGATAAAGGTGCACTTGCAGAAAATACTTTCTTTCAGGAAATATTAAAGAAAAAAGAACCTTTGCAGGAGTTATATTACTGGCGGACGAAAGAGCGTCATGAAGTTGACTTTATTATTCTAAGAAATCGCAGTCCAATTCCGGTAGAAATAAAATATCAAAGATTTAAAGGTCCGGAAATTTCTACTTCCTTGCGAGCATTTATTTATAGATTTTCTCCAACACAAGCAGTAATCATCACCCGAGATTTTTTACACAAAATCAAATTTGCAAAAACAGAGGTTTTCTTTGTTCCATTATGGATGATATGATGCTCTGTCAACAAATAAAGCTTACCTCACTCTTTGTCACAGAATTGCCAGAAGATTGCTATGAGAAATGGCAGGTAAAGAATGACTTTACTAGCGAAGAACCGCAGACTAAAGAGGATTCCAATGTCTGAACAGAAGAGAAAAGCTTCAGTGGAAAATATTTATCAAAAATATCTAAGTAGTATTTCGGATACCTATCTGAAAGGTGATGCCCGAGAAGAAAGTTACTATCCTTACCTGAAGGAATTTGTGGAAGGTTGGGCTCAATCATCCCAGAAATTTGTGGGGATTACGGTTCAGCCTAAAAAGACGCTTGTTGGGATTCCTGACTTTCTTTTAAGAGGAGAGCGAAACAAAATTATCGGCTATATTGAAGCCAAACCACCGGAAACCAGAGACCTCAGTGAAATTGCCGAAAGCGACCAACTTAAGCGCTATCGTAATTCCCTGCCTAATGTTCTGCTAACCAATTTCCTGGAATTTCAAATTTATCGTAATGGAAAGTTGGTTAACGAAATTCATTTAGCCCGACCTTTTACACTTTTACAGTTGAAACATACTCCTACCGCAGAAAATGTGGAAAGGTTCAACGAACTTTTAGAGCAATTTCTCTCCTTTTCAATTCCTCCAACATATACTGCCAAGGCCTTGGCCACAGAACTGGCAAAGCGCACCACGCTACTTAGAAATCTTATTTCTGAAGAATTGACTCATAATCAAAGCGAGATTTTGGGATTCTTTAGGGCATTTAAGGAAGAACTTATTGAGTCACTCACCGAAGAAAAATTCGCTGATATGTATGCCCAGACAATTACTTATGGTCTGTTTTCTGCCCGCATGAGAGCCAAAGATAAAGAGTTCTCAAGGGACACTGCCTATAGGTATATTCCTAAAGAGACTTCACTTTTGCGACACCTATTCTATTCAATTTGTGGAGCAAACTTACCGGAGTCGCTGGAATGGATTGTAGATGATATTTCAAATGTTTTGGCAGAGGCAAATCTATCTTCTATTTTCAAAGAATTGCATACACTGTTTGGGTATAGTGATGACCCAATAATTCCATTTTATGAAACATTCTTAACTGTCTATAATCCGAAAGAACGAGAGCGGCTTGGTGTCTATTATACCCCCGCCTCGGTAGTTTCTTACATTGCCCGCTCAATTCATCACCTTTTGAAAAAGAAATTTCATAAATCCGAAGGATTAGCAGACCGTGGTGTAACTCTGCTTGACCCGGCCGCTGGTACTTTGACTTTTCCGGCTATGGCTATCCGAATTATGAAAGAAGAATTAGATAAAAAAGGAAAAGCGGGTCTTTTGCCAAGTTTGATAAGAGAGCACATCCTGAAAGACTTTTACGCCTTTGAGATTCTGGTGGCGCCTTATGCGATTGGACATTTTAAGATTGCGCTTGTTTTAGAAGACCTCGGCTATTGCATGGGAGAGAATGAGCGATTTCAATTCTATCTCACCAATACCCTAGAAATGAAAGAACCCAAGCATTTAAGTCTTATCCCCGACCTAACAAAGGAGGGACAAAGAGCCAAAGAAATAAAAGAAAAGATTCCTGTTTTGGTAGTTCTTGGCAATCCACCTTATTCGGTGAGTTCGGAAAATAAATCAGAGTTTATTGAAAAACTCATGGAAGATTATAAGAAAGATGTAAGATGTGAGCGGAACCTTCAACCTTTGAGTGATGATTATATCAAATTTCTAAGGTTTGCCCAGTGGAAGATTGAACAAGCAGGGTGTGGCCTAGTAGGAATGATTACAAATAATTCCTATCTTTCCGGTTTGATTCACCGTGGGATGCGTAAGAAACTATTGGAAAGTTTTAATGAGATTTACATTCTAAATCTTCATGGGAATAGCCGTATTGGAGAAAAATGTCCTGATGGCAGTAAAGACGAAAATGTCTTTGATATTATGCAGGGTGTTTCAATTGCCTTGTTTATCAAGCACAACAGAAATTTCCCCATCCCTCCTTTAGAAAAGGGGGGCAAGGAGGGATTTCTGGGAAAGGTTTTCTATCAAGATGTTTATGGACTCCGGGAAAAGAAGTATGAATATTTGAATAAACATGATGTTGGTTCAACAAAATGGAAAAAACTACTTCCTTCTGAGCCCTATTATTTCTTTGTGGAAAAGGATTTTTCACAAAAAGCAAAGTATGATAAATTTTTCTCCGTTCAAGAAATATTCGTCCAATCTTCAAGCGGAGTAAAAACTCATCGTGACCATTTCATTGTCGGATTTACGAAAGAAGAGATTAAGCAAAAAATGCAAATCTTCACTGGCAATCTCCCAGATGAATTAGTTACTCAGAGTTTAGACCTAAAAGACACGAGGGATTGGAAAATAAAAATCGCCAGAGAAAGTCTAAAAGAGATAGATTGGAAAAAATACATTAGACCATACTCTTATCGCCCTTTTGATAATAGATATATTTGCTATCTTCCGAATCTGATTGATAGAGGATGTGATAGATGGAATCTAATGAAAAACTTTTTTGAGGAAAATTTGAGTTTGGTAACTACTAGTGGTCTGTGACACTAATTTTTGATATTGTAATAGAACCTGTTAAGTTTCTTACGAGCAATGTTCTTTGTAAACTGCCAGGAAACGGTTGCTTTCTGACGATTACGTTGTCTGACCCAAG
>JBFLXN010000046.1:0-17670 GCA_040755715.1 Candidatus Edwardsiibacteriota bacterium | reverse complement strand
TGACTTCTCTTCTCCTGCCTGTCTGGGCGGGGCTTCTGAAATAGCCCAAGCCCAGACAGGCAAACACATCAGCATACTCCTACCTATGAAAATCCTCCATATCTATCATACTATTTTTGACAGTACCAACTGTAAACAATAAAGACTTCTGCAAAATGCCTGTTAAGTGTCATTGGGAGGAGCAAATCACAATTCGCCACTTTTTCTTGATTTTTGCCCATTTTAAATAGAGGTGGAGGGCAATTTTTCAAACCTTTGAATTTCGTGAAACCTCGCTCTACAAACAGAGCACCTCTACCAGGCTGAATCTTGTTACATTTTTTTATTCTACTACAAACAGAACGCCTCTACCAGGCTGAATTTTGTTACATTTTTTTTATTCTACTACAAACAGAACGCCTCTACGAGGCTGAATTTTGTTACATTTTTTTTATTCTACTGTCTTTTGCTTATCCGCACTGCTTCTTGAATCACTTCCTCAATCGGCGTATCGTAGCGATAAATTTTTATATTCTTAAAAAGTTCTGGATATTGAGTTATTGCCTCTTGGAGAATTTTTCTGCCTTCTTCTTCCATATTTCCGGCCATTCGCATAATCATCGGTTTTTGTGGTTTATTTTCCAGGACATATTGCACTACCGCTTTTGCCCAATCGTCACAGCGGGAGATTCCACCGAATCTGGCGCCAAAGATTACTTTAACCTTGGGATTATCCATCAACAAACCCAGCATCAGGCGAAGTCGCTCTTGTGTAGGGGCACCACCAGAATCCATAAAGTTAGCTGGCTCACCGCCGTAGTGTTTAATTAAATCAATGGCGGCAATGCCAAATCCTGCCCCCCCCGGAAAAACACCTACCTCGCCATTTAGGTCAACATAGGGGATACCAGCCTGTTTAGCAATTTTCTCCCGTTCAGTCAATTCACCAATTTCGTGTCTTGGCTCAATTCTCCATTCTTTCAGTTGAGGATGTCTGAACATCGCATCTTCATCTAAATCAACTTTAGCATCAATGGCCAGAATTTGATTGTCCTTGGTCAAAACCAGGGGATTGATTTCCACCAGTTTACATTCATAATCACAAAATAAATTATAAATAGCAAAACCAATTTCCGCCAGTCTACCTGCTAACTCCCCCTTAAATCCCATTTCCGAAGCTATTCTTGACGCAAGTTCTGGATTTATTTTCTCGTCTGGTTCAAGATAGTATCGTTTCACTGCAGAAGGCTTCTCTTTAGCAATTTCTTCAATCTCCATTCCGCCCTCGGCGCAGGCGATTAGTAGTGGTTTGTGAACCAAACGGTCAATGGTAGCACTCAAATAGAATTCTTTTTGAATTTCTATTTTCTTTTCTATCAAGACTTTTGGGACTTCGTAGTTATGGATTTTTATCTTGAGAAGCTCTTCAATTCCTTTCTTCGCTTCTTTTATATTGGAAGCAAATTTAATGGCGCCAGCTTTTCCTCTTCCGCCGACGAAGGTCTGGGCTTTAAGCACGACAGGATAATCAACCTCTTTTAATTCTTCCGGGGAACTGACCACCAGACCTTCAGGGATAGAAATTTTGTATTGACGAAAGAGTAACTTCCCTTCGTATTCATAAAGTCGCATAAATTTTTCTCCTCACCTACAGATAGAGATAGAGAATTAAGATAGAGACTATTTGCCCCTTAAACCGGTTAACATCTTTGCTATTTCGTCTGCTTGCTCGTACATCTCTTCATACCTTTCATCACTAAGATGTTTCCTGATTCTACAAATTACTAAGAGATTTGCCACTTCGTAAACTGAGCCTTTTGCTATCGGGTAGAAATACCTTGCCTCCTTAACTCCGTCTCTGCCTGTGCCTTCCGCTATATTTGTTGGAATAGACAAACTTGCTCTCCGCAGCTGTTCTCCTAATGAAAACTGTTCTCTTTGTGGTAACTTTTCTGTCAATAAATTGATTTTGTCAGCAAATGCTATTGCTTTCTTCCATACTTCAAGCCTTTCAAACTTAAACACCCCTGACCTCCTTTCTTGTTTATCTCCATCTCTCATGTCTCGTCTCTATCTGGTTCTTTTCAATTTCAAAATCAATAAAATCGCAGTGATGAATAGCGATTGCCTCGGGGATCCTTTTAACCTTTTCTCCTTCTTCCGAATGTGCGGCAATGATATGGGCAACTTCTTTTGGCAGTCCAACCTTTAAAGCCAGAGCAGCACCAGAAACCGGATGTCGCATCATAGAACCAAATTTTGATTTTATCACCTTACCTTCTTTCCTTTCGTATTCCAAAAGTTTTCCGACATCATGAGTTAAGCCACCGGCGATGATTAAATCAAGATTTAAGTCTTTTCTTTCTCTGACAATCGCCATTGCCATTCTGGTTACTCGGCGAGTGTGTTCAATTAAAGAAATCTTGGTCGGGATTAGAAGTGTAAAAGGAATGTTTTCCAAACTTTTCCATTTTCCTCTTTTTATTGCCAAAAGCCAGATTTTAATCACGCCTTCTTTAAGGCCGTTGTCAGAAATTTCTTCAAGTTCAGGGAAAATTTTGATGAAGTCTTTCGGTTTTATCATTTAACGCTGTACCTCCTCTCCTTGAAGGGCAGAACCCTTTTCACAATCTTTTTCCTGCCTTTATGACTTCCTTTAAAAAAATACTGGTTTTCTTCATCCGCTGGAATTCTTTAGGCGTATAGACGAGTGGTTCAATAGGCAAATCTGTTAATTTCAAAACTTCCTCTATCCTTTCAAAAATTCTACCTTTGAAATCACCAACGATTATTAAGTCAATATCGCTTCCTTCGTGAATTTCACCCCTGGCAAAAGACCCAAAAAGATAGATTTCTGCATGGAATTCTTTCTTAATCTTCTTAGCAAATATTTCTACCTCTTTAAGAATTTCTTTACTTTTTTCAATATCAATGTTGCATACTTTAAGCATTTTTCTGCATCCTTCATATCAAAATATTCGGACGGGGTAATTCCCTCGTCTAGTCCATTAGGATATCTTGTGGGAATGTAATACATATCAAGTGTTCTTGCCGATTCTCTTAAGGTTTCAAAACCTTTCTCTTTTTTAATGCAGTTTTTCAAAAGAACCTTTATGGAATGAGTTAACAGCGAAGTATATCCAAGGTTGTAGAGATAAGCTTTTAATGCCTTTTCTCCGCTCTGCTGACTTTGAAAACAACTCCAGTTGTAATTCTTATCCTCAAGGTTGTCTTTTGCTGCTTTTAAGTCAGCTTCCGCTTGTTTTAACCATCTTTCTGCTTCTTTGCGCATATTAACCTCCTCTCAGAATAGAGTTCTGCAAAATGAGATAATTTGTCATTGCGAGGCGAAGTCAAAAGTGCAATCTTTGCCAATAGCAATATATTTGAGCATTTAGTGATGTTTCTTCAGATACTCTAAAAGCCCTCCTGCTTCCATTATCTCAGATTCTAAGCCCGTCATGGGATGAGCCTGGTATTTCTTTCCAGTGGTGAGATTTTCTATCTTACCGCTTTTTATATCTATGTTCAATTCATCACCTTGATTTATCTCATCTATCTCCTGCATTTCCAGAATGGGTAGTGCCATATTGATGCAATTGCGATAGAAGATTCGGGCAAATGATTTGGCCATCACTATTTGAATGCCAGCGCCTTTAATCGCTATGGCGGCGTGTTCACGAGAAGACCCACAGCCAAAATTTTTCCCAGCCACCAGAATGTCTCCTGACTCAACGCCTCTCAAAAAATCCTCACCGCCCTCCACCCCTTCCATTGCATGTTTAGCCATTTCTTTTTTATCGGTCAGAGGCAGATATTTGCCGGGATAGATTTGGTCAGTATCAATATCATCGCCAAATTTCCAGACTTCTCCTTTGACTACCATACATATTCCTCCCACTCAAATTTTCATCTTTCTGTTTTCGGGTAAACCAAAATATATTCGCCAAATCCGTGAATGTCCATAAAAACAAATTTCTGATTTGTCTGATAATAATACCAGATTTCATAAGGTCGGGTGTCCAATTCAAAAGGATGTCTTTCTACTTCATCGGGTGGTCCGTATCTGATATAAATTCTCCCTCGGTCGGTTTTCCAGCCATTTTCTTTCCTATAGGTAGAGAAATGTTCATTGGCATAATCTACCCGCCGAAAATAATCAATCATCGCCTCATTTCTCTTAAGAGCCGGCGTGGGATTTTTTGACTGCCAAAATTCATCCCAGAGTTTCTTTCGTTCTTCAGGTGCGGCCTCTTTTAATTTTTTCATCTCTTCAGAAGTAGCAATATAAATCAATTGTTCCACCCTTTTGTTATATTCTTTTTCCAGGAAGAAGAAAGAAGTCTCTACATAAAATTCTTCAGCACGGTTAATTCTATTCTTCTTTGATTCTACTTTGACTTCCACAGTATAGGCGCCGGAAGAAAGACTGTCAACGGTAAATTCCATTGTTCCTTGTGTTCTCAGAGAGGAGACACTTAGGGGAAATTTTTGACTGATAATAATCTCTCCATCTTCCGTTCTTTTCACTTCCTGACTAATTTGCAAAGTTTCTCCTTGTGAAACTTCTGGGTTAAAATCGTAAATTTCATAGATGAGTTTCACCTTTGAGAAATCTTCATTATATCTCCTATCAGATTTATTAAATTCAAGGGCACTCAGAGAAAGAGGCTCAGCATCTATTTGAGAGATGACTATTTCCTTTTTCCATTGACCTTGTCGTTGCGAATTCAAATCATTGATTTGGACTATCAATTGATATTTCCCGGGCTTAAGCCACAAGGTCACTTGACCTTCCACACCCTTTTCCTTTTTTAATGTCTCCTCATAGGAATCCGCGCTCAATTCTCTTTGCCAGACATCTCCGGTCACTTGATTTCCTTTCTCATCATAGACAATTGCTAAAAGCTCAAATCTAGCTTGATATTTTTCTTTCTCTCTGATAAATTGCAATTGATTATAGGGTATTTGATAGGAAATTTGTTCTTTTATCTCTCCTTTCTTTTCCCCTAAAAATTCAGCAGTTTGAAGAGAAAATTTTATTTCTTTCCGCCCTTCAATAGTAATAGTTGGAGATGTCTGCTTGCCGGCGAAAGATGGCTGGATGATAAAAAGGAGGAGAAACAAGATATTTAGCCGCAGAGGCTGCCAGATGAGTTTATATTTTCTTCGCATTTTCTCATACTCCTCTAAATTATTGTGCAATAAACTTGTTCTTCATTCTTTTCTTTATTTCTCCCTCAAAACCCCTTTCTGTCGGATGATAGAATTTCTTTCCTTTTAGTTCTGGCGGCAGATGTTCTTGGTCTACCGAAGCATCTGGAAAGTTATGGGCGTACTTGTATCCCTTGCCATAACCTATCTCTTTCATTAAACGAGTTGGGGCATTCCTGATGACCAAGGGCACGGGTAAACTTCCCGTTTGTTGAATTTCTTCTTGCACTCGGCTGTAGGCTTGATAGACTGCATTAGATTTCGGGGCGGTGGCTAAATAAATAGCGGCTTGAGCCAGAGCCAACTCGCCTTCTGGAGAGCCTAAAAAATCGTAAGCTTCTTTGGCGGCAATCGCTACTTGCAATGCTTGTGGGTCAGCATTGCCAATATCTTCGGAAGCAAAGCGCACCATTCTTCTGGCTAAATAGAGCGGGTCTTCACCAGCAGAAAGCATTCTTCCCAGCCAATATAAGGCCGCATCAGCATCTGAATCCCTGAGAGATTTGTGCAGAGCAGAAATGAGATTATAGTGTTCTTCACCATTTTTATCGTATAAAAGAACCCGCTTTTGCATCGCCTCCTGAGCAGTAGCCAAATCAATCTGGCGCTCATTATTTTGCTCTGGTTTAGTCGTCATCACCGCTAATTCTAAGGTATTCAGGGCAACACGGGCATCTCCCTCTGACATTTGAGTAATGAACTGGAGGGCTTGACTTTCTACTTTTGGCTGAAATTCGGCTAGCCCTCTTTGTTTATCTTGTAAGGCTCTATTTAGAATCAGTAAGAGATTTTTCTCATTCAGAGTATTCAAAAGAAAGACACGGCAACGGGAAAGCAGTGGGGAAATAACCTCAAAAGAGGGATTTTCGGTAGTAGCCCCAATTAAAATAATTGTGCCACGCTCTACATGAGGCAGAAAGGCACCCTGTTGTGCTTTATTAAACCGATGGATTTCATCTACAAAAAGGATTGTTCGTTTTTCTCGCAATTTTCTCTGTTCGGCTTCAAAGATTACTTCTTTTACATCTTTAATCCCGGCGACGACGGCGCTGAATTCCACAAAATGAGCCCCAGTGCGCTGTGCTATGATTCGAGCTAAGGTTGTTTTCCCGGAGCCTGGTGGTCCCCAGAAAATCATAGAAAATAGTTCGTTCTGTTCAATAGCTTTGCGCAGAGCCTTACCTGGTGCCAAAAGATGCTCCTGTCCTACAAACTCATCAAGGTTTTGCGGACGCATCCGCTCGGCTAAAGGGACAAAGCCTTTTTCAATTTTCTCCTGAACAAAAAGGTCTAATTCTTTCATAGGTGTTTACACATCAAACTCTGCAATGATTAAAATTTTGTTTTTACATTTATGGGATTTTCTTCATCCAAATCCCAATACAACGGGTTTTCTATAATATATTGACGGATTTTATTCAAGGATTTTTCATTACGGATGATGTGTTCATAATAATTTCGCTGCCAGAGAACAGCGCAAGAGGTGTCATAAACCCGATTAATGCGTTTAGAAACAATTGATTTAAATTGTCCAATCATAGCGCCAACAGAACCAGATTTTGGCCCATTCGGCAACCCTGTAGGGGCGACCCGCCGGGTCGCCCCTACGACATCGGTTATAATGATAATTCCATGCAAATGGTTCGGCATAACAACAAATGTATCTAACAATACATTTGACCGCACCTTGGCGGTCCGCAACCATTCATCATTAACGACTTTCCCATATTGGTTCAAAAACATCTGGCCATTCTCAATTTCGCCCAATAGACATTCTCGTTGGTGTGTGCAAATGGTCACAAAATACATCCCCTCCTGGGAATAGTCATATTCAGGCAAACGGACGGAACGGCGATGATGCTTATTGTGGCTAAATTTTATCATGAATTTAGAAGATATTTCAAGGAACCATTCTATATTCTACTTTTAAGGCTTGGTCAGGATTTTTCCCAAGCCCAGAAAAACTACCCAAGAAGTTAAACAAACCGATGGTGCGTTTTTTTTCCTTTTCAATTCTCGGTTTTCCTTTGATACCAGAAAGTTTCACCGCCAGGTCAATAGCATCTTCAAGGTCGCCAAGCCGGTCAACTAATCTGTAAGCTTTTGCCTGTCTTCCCGAAAGAATGCGTCCGTCAGCAATCTTCAACACTTCTTCTCTTTTTAAGTTTCTTCCCTCACAAACGGCGTCAATAAATTGATGGTAGACATCGTCTAATAAATTCTGGATGAGTCTTTTTTCTTCTTCCGTCATCTCCCGAAATGGTGAAGCAATATCTTTATGTTCTCCGGATTTGACTACGGTGAAACGAACGCCAATCTTTTTGAGCAATCCCTCAAAATTAGCCATTTGAGCAATTACTCCGATTGAACCGGTAATCGTGCCTGGATTAGCAAAAATACTATCGCAGGCACAGGCAATATAATAGCCGCCAGAGGCCGCCACTGAACTCATTGAGCAAATCACATATTTTCCTTTTTCCCGAGTTTTTTTGATTTCCTCATAGATTTCTTGGGCTACGGCGGCGCCACCACCGGGACTATCAACCTTCAAAACAATCGCTTTAATATCTTCAGACTCACGGTATTTCTTCAGTTGTCTAGTAATGGAGGTAGCATCATCAAGTGGTCCAATCACCTCAATCAAGGCAATCGCCTTACCAAATGAAGGAAATTCAGGGCTTCCTTTTGCTAAAAAACTTATCACAATTGCCAGAAAGAAACAGACAAAGAAGAGGAGAAGAATTCCTCCCAAAACTCCCAAAACAATCCATTTTTTCTTAGACATTTAGTTCACCTCCTGATTAAATATTTTTCAATTTGATTTTATCCATTACTTTCTTTGAAAGAATTGAATATAAATTTTTTAACTCTTCAACTTTTACTTCTTTTATCATCTCAACAGGCCATTTGTTTATATCATCAGGAAATTTTTTTGTCTTCTCTAATGCGATTGCAAGCCAATATAGGTCAAAACCGGGGTCTTTCTTTGAGGCGAGTTGTGTAAGTTCCCAGAAGTTTTCCGTTTTCAATATGAAGAATAAATCAACGACATCTCTCGGTTCTGCCCTTCCAAAAAAGGCAAGAAGTTTATCTACTGTCAAATCTTTATAATCATTTACTTTAACACCAATATTTGAATCAATCGGCTCTTCAAATCTGAATGGTGAATCATAGGCTAATTGAATTTTGGTCTTTTCGCCTCTTTTGCTGATTTCAAATTCTGCCAATGTCTCAAATCTGCGGATAGTATTCAAAGAGAACTCTTTTCTTATCTCTCCCTCTAAAACTCGGCTGAAAGGTAGTATGAGCCCTTTTTCAATAGTAAATAGGTCTAAGTCAAATGATTTTCTATGTGCCAAATAAAATTCTGATAAGGCAGTGCCGCCGGTAAGATAAAACGCTTCACCATCAGGAAGATTGGAAAAAGCAAGTAGAAGATCAAGTTGTAATTTTGTCATAATTCCCTTGCTAGACAGCATCTAAATAATTCTCCCATAGATTTTTAATATCTTCCGGCAGTTCTAACTCAGAGAGAAATGTTTTTACTTCATCCCAGTCCAAAGAGGCAATATCTTCAGCTCTTCCATAGGTTAATACCTGTTTAATATACCATCTTCTCTCAAATGGATTCTGAAGGTCAATTTCGTTTTTCGACCAGACAATATATCTTTTAGGCCGCATTTTTCTATCTCCTCTATGTATTTCAATTTTACCAATTTCTGTTCTTTTCTAAAACCCACCAGCAGTTTATAAAAAATCGGACTGAATACCTTGCCCGTAAAAGTTAGTTTTTGACCCCCATATCATCGGAGGTTGGAGGTTAAATCAACAACCTGACTATCATTTTGATTTTTGATATTTTCCCCGCTTTTAGCGGGATCCCGCCAAAGGCGGGAGATTTTTTATTTTAAAACTCATACCCCACACCCACTTGATGCGTCCCGGAGAGAACTGGGTGGCTCTGATAGGCATAGTTAAAATGAATCTTCTTCCAATCTGAGCCAAAACCTAAGGCGTAGCGAACTGGTTCAGGTGCTGGAGCACCTTGCACCCCAGCCCGCAGAACAAGATACTTTTCTATTACCGTAAACTCTTGACCGGCTTTAAATACTGTAGAATAGCCGACTTCTTTATAGAGGTCAAAAGAAGAAACTACTCCAGAAAATGGTCGGTAAGAAATCCCTAATTCCAAAAATTGTGGAAGGTCGTAGCGAGCAATCTTTCCGAGTTTTGGATTATTGAGATTGTGTCCAAAACAGCCGAGTCTGAATCGCCGATAGACTGTCGCCAGAAATCCCAAATCTACTCCAAAAGCCAAAGCAGAGCCAAACCGTTCCTGCCAGAGGCGATAGGCGATAAGATTATACCCAAACGAAAGGTCACCAGTCAAGTTAAATGCCTGAGTAAAAGTGAAAGATTGGTCATGTTCCAGTTCACAACCAGTCTGTTGTAAGGCCAAAGCGAGATGACCTAACTTCTGCGTTGGCCAGACGAGATTTGCTGTTAGATTATTTAGACCTTTGATATTATATAATCTCTTAGCCGAGAAGTTAGCTATTTTAGTCTTCGTTTGTAGCAATCCAGCAGGGTTCCATTGCACTGCAGATTGGTCATCACAGACAGCGGTGAAAGCACCTCCCATTCCCTGGGCTCTAATTCCTGATTGAAAGTCTTCAAAGGCCCCTTCAGCCGAATGTCCGACAAAAATTAGAGTCAAGATTAAAAGACAACCACTTTTTTTCATCCTTTTCCTCACTAAGTGAGCACTGATAAGATTAACAGAGCCACAGAAAAAAATATTTTTGGCATTTGATATTTGAGCTTTATTCGTATCTCAACGCTTCAATTGGGTCGAGTTTGGCGGCACGGCTGGCAGGATATAATCCGAAGAAAATACCAACGGCGGCAGAAAAACCAAAACCTAAAAGAATTGACCACCAGGAAACCGCAGAAGGAAGTTTAGCGGCTAAAGAGACAAGTTTTGCTCCAATAAAGCCAAGAAGAATGCCTATAATTCCACCGAGAGAACTCAGAACAATTGCTTCAATCAAAAACTGCCACCGAATATCTTTCTTGGTAGCACCAATCGCTTTTCTGATGCCGATTTCTCTGGTTCTCTCTGTCACAGAAACGAGCATAATGTTCATAATGCCAATACCGCCAACCAGAAGTGAAAGTGAGGCAACACCAATCATTACGGCAAAGACTGCCGCGGTGATCTTCTTGTAGACTTCCATCAATTGTTGTGCCGTGTTAATGGCAAAATCATCGGGTTTGGAAGGAGGCACTTTCCTATGCCGGCGCAGGAGTTCGGTAATCTGGTCAACCGCTTCTTCCATCCATTTTTCCCCCTTAACTTGAACCATCACAGTAACTGACCTTCCTCCCCAAAAAAAGTCTCTTTGTCGCACTCTGCCAAAGAATTTGCCAAAAGTGGTAATCGGCATAATGACCAAATTGTCCGGGTCCTGTCCAAATATAGAACCTCGTTTCTCCAAAACTCCAATAATCAAACAGCGATTTTTACCAATCAATATTTCTTTTCCGGCAGGGTCTTGCAAGCCAAAGAGTTTATCAGCTACGGTGGCGCCTAAAAGACAAACCGCCCGACTGTGCTCAAGGTCTAAATTATTCATCGGGCGACCCTGGGCAATTTCATAATTATCAATATATTGGTGCTCTGGGGTGGTTCCATTAATCTCAGTGTTACGAACTTCTTCGTCCCTATATTTCACATTTGCATAGCGAAAGAGTAAAGGAGCAACTCTGGTCACGGTAGGGCACTGGTCTCTAATAGCATAGGCATCTTCAATAGTTAGATTCTTCCGATGGCGCTCTTCTAACCATTCATTGCTCGTATGAATCCAACCGTGTTTTTGGACATATAGGGTGTTGGCGCCCAAAGAACCCAATTGTTTTGCCACGGTTTTATTCATTCCATCAATCAAAGCCAGCATCCCGATGACAGTGAAGACGCCAATCATAATGCCCAAGGTTGTTAACCCGGAACGCAATTTATGCGTCTTCAATGCGTGCCAAGCAACTTGAATTGATTCCCAGAAACTCATAGCTAAATTAAAAATAAAATATAAAAAATCAAAAACACAAAAACCAATTCGTGGCGAAGAAGAGCTGGAGTATTCTCCAATTTAGCGGAATCGTCCTTAATAAATTGGGACGCTATCATAAAAGGAAAGAAATAAATTTTACATTTTGGGTTTGTGTATTTGATATTTGATTTTTAATTTTTGATATTAGCCTACTTTTATCTCATTCTTTCGTCTCCTACTACCTGCCCATCTAAGAGTTTCACAATCCTTTCAGCATGTTGGGCTACCATTTGGTCGTGAGTTACCAGAACAATACTATTTCCCTCCCTATGCAAATCATCAAAAACTGTCATAATCTCCGCGCCGGTCTTTGAATCTAAATTGCCAGTCGGCTCATCGGCTAAGAGTAGTGAAGGATGGTTGACCAAGGCCCGGGCAATTGTTACCCTCTGTCGTTCTCCACCGGAAAGTTCGTTCGGTTTATGTTGAGCTCTATCTTTCAAACCGACAGATTCCAGAGCGGCTGTTGCCCTTTTTTTTCTTTCTGAAACATTGATTCCACTATAAATTAGTGGAAGTTCCACATTGTGAAGGGAACTCGCCCGTGGTAAAAGATTGAAAGTCTGGAAGACGAAACCAATCTTTTTGTTGCGAATTCCCGCCAGCGCCTCATCATCAAATTTACTGATTTCTTCTCCTTCAAAGAAGTATTGTCCTTGGGTCGGTGTATCCAGACAGCCCAAGATATGCAGTAAGGTGGACTTACCTGAGCCCGAAGGACCCATTATCGCTAAGTATTCACTACTTTCAATAGATAGAGAAACTCCAGCTAAGGCGATAACTTTTTCTCCATCCATTTGATATATTTTTTTAAGTTGATGAATTTGAATAAGCATAACAAAAAACAAGCTCCAATGACCAAAGTCCAATAACCAAGCATTTTGATTATTGGCGATTGCAGTCTATTTAGTCAATTGGTTATTGGGGATTGGGATTTATTTGGTAATTGGGATTTGAAATTTGGTAGTTCCCCATTTATTCCCTCTTGCCGACTTTCTCTCCTTTTTCACTCTTTACCTTTGTGCCTTCTTTTAGTGTCTTCAGGATACGAAATGGTCCTTTTATCACTTGCTCACCTTCTTTAAGTCCATTCAAGATTTCCATTTTTTCCTCATCAGAGACACCTGTTTTTACTGGCCTGAGCCTAGCAGTGCCTTTATCAAGTATATACACCACCGTCTGTTCTTTCTCCTTTTTCTTTTCTTCATCCCGAAAGCTTTCGGGATTGCCACGGAAAGACTTTTGGCGTTTTGGCTTTTTCTCTGCTTCTTTCAATTCCTTTTCTACGGCCCGCATCACCACTGATTGTATCGGTGCATATAAGATGTCCTTCTTTTCTGCAGTAATAATCTTCACCGTAGCTGACATTCCTGATCTCAGAGATGACGGTTTTTCTTTGAACAAGACTTTGACATTAAAACTTGTGGCTTGTTCTTGACTAGCACTCTGGGATTGTGTAATAGCCGCATTGCCCACTTCGGTAACTTCACCATGCAAGATAGTATCAGGCAAGGCGTCCACCGTGATTTCTGCTTTTTGTTCAGGGTATACATCTTTTACTTCGCTTTCGTCTATTTGTGCTTCCACTTCCATTTTAGAAAAATCAGCCACGGTCATAATCACCGACCCCGGATTGTTCATTGTCCCGGTAACGACTACCTCACCTAATTCTACATTCAATTGAGTAACTGTTCCGTCTATAGGTGAACGAATCATTGTCTTTGACAGTTGGTCTTGAGCCTGTTCCAAACTGGCCTCACTCTGCAACAGGCGGGCTTTGTCAACATTATATTGTGTCTGGAGAGTTTCAAATTCCTCTTGAGAAATAAGTCCAGCCTCAAAGAGTGTCTTTTTGCGTTTGAAAAGCAGCTCTGATTGGGCTAAATTTGCTTTGGCCAGTTCCAAAGCGGCTCTATCTTGTTTTACCAGTGCCGAGTAGGCCGCAGGGTCAATCTGAACTAAAATATCTCCTTTTTTGACCTTCTCGCCCTCTTTAACTGGAAGATGAGTAATTCTTCCCATCACATAGGCACCGATTTTCACTTCGGTTACCGCTTTGACAGTGCCAGGACCACTAACTGTGGAAATAATTTCTCCCTTTTTGACCTCAGCAATCTGGACCCTAATTCGCTTTTCCCCCCGAGTGAGATTGAGAATGACGAAAAATAAGATGATAATGACTATACCTGAAATAATAAATGTCTTTTTGTGTTTCATAAATATATCTCCTATTTAAGAAATATGAAACGATGATATACTGATAACTGATATGTTGATACGGGAATACATAACTAAACATTTTTGCGTTTCTCCAGATAACGGATATAACCATTAAGTAACTGTTCCAACTGTCTTCCTTTTTGATAATGTTCACTAAACTCCTCCTCGGTTATATATCCACAATCTAATGCTGTATACAAGTGGTCAAGTGTTTCATTTATAGAGCCCCTTGATATGCGACAAAATTGAATATTCTCCTGCCAGTGATAACGACCATATCCTTCTGCTATATTTGCCGTAATTGAACTTGCCGAATGAGAAATTTGTGCAGTTAATCCATAAAGTTCTTTCTTGGGAAATTTTTTCACCAGGTTGTATATTCCCTGGCGAAACTTTCTTGCCTCCTGCCAAACTTTGAGGTCCTCAAACCTTTTATACATATCAGCATATCCCCGTATCAGCCGAGTTTGTCACTTTAAAAGCCCCACTGCCCTCTCCAGCTGCGCTTTGGCAATTTGATAATCGCATAAAGCTTCTATCTCCCCCTGTCTGGCTTGCGTCAGAGAGACCTGGCTGGTCAAGAGCTCAAGTAAAGAAGCTGAACCCAAACGATAGCGCTCCTGAGTCAAACGATAATCTTCCTCAGCCTGTTTTATCGTTTCTTTAGTCAGGTTAATCTTCTCTTTACTTTGTAACAATTCTAAATAGGCTTTCTTCACTTCAGAGATTATTGTCAGTCTTGTTTCTTGATAAGTATTTTCGGCTATTCTCTTTCTGGCTTTTGCTTCTCTAATATTAGCTTCAGTCAAAAGGCCGTCAAAGAGATGGAAATTGAGGTTAAGTCCTACACTCCAGCTGTCGTGTGCCTTCCACATTTCGTTGTTTTTAGGCCACTCCTTAGAACTATAGCCATAACTGGCGCTGGCAGAAAGTGTGGGGAATTTCTGAGAAAACGCAGTATAGACCGAAGATTTTGCCCCCCTCAAATTTGCTTGGGTTTCTTTGATTTCTGGATGTTCTTTCAAAGCCAAGGCAATTAAATTTTCCACTGATGGGATAGTATCCATATCGGCTGAGGGGAGTTCGTCTATGATTTCTAAATTTTCTTGTGGGTCAACTCCCATCACGATAGCCAGAGCAAGTCTGGCATTTTTCAATGCATTCTTTGCCTTGAGGAGATTGAGTTTGTTTTCCGAAAGTCTCACTTCTACTTTTAGAAGGTCGGCAAGACTGGCGGCTCCTAACTCTTGCATCTTCTTTACCCTTTTTTTCTGTTCTTCGCTTTGTCTCAAGGTGCCCTCCGCCACTTCCACTAATTTTTTTGCCTTGACTAAAGAATAAAATGCTTGCTTGACATTGAAAACCAAAAGCGATTTAGCATTTACAAAATTTTCTTCAGAGGCTTTCTTATTTGATTTTGCCGCGGAGAGGCGAGAAAACTGTCCGAGGTCAAAGATTGTTTGGGTGGCGGAAAAAGTAGTCTGATAATTCTCTTGCATGGTATTAAGAGCAGAGGATAGGCTTTGTTCTGATTTGGTGTAACCACTGGATGCACCTATTTGTGGTAGAACTCGGGCTGAGGCAGACTGGACCCCAGCACTGGCTATAGCAAGACTGCTTTTTGCCTTGAGGAGCGAAGGATTGTTCTCTAAGGCTATCTCCACGCATTCACCCACGGTGAGAGGATGAGGCGGGATGGAATCTTGTGTAGCCAATGTAAATTCTGGGAAGAGAACAATGAACAATAGGCAATAGCCAATAGGGAATAGCCCAGTAGCTCTTGGTTTATTCATTGGTTCTTGGTTCCTCTCTGTTGGCTTCTTCTGCTTCAAGCTGTTTATCAATGCCTTGAGCATTTTGCTTGTCTCTTGAGTTTTTTGTAACATTATCTCCTTCAGACCCCATCCTTCCTTTGTATGTTCGCTGAAACTGAGATTGCTGGTCTTGGAATTTGGCTTGTCAGGGGATGAATCTCTTCCTTTTGCCTATTGGCTATTGGCTCTTGTTTATTAAAGCATACGCAATTTTTGTCTAAAAGTTTCACCAGCTGTTTCAAATCCGTCTATCTTGAATCCTCCGAAACCTCGGCGAGTCATTTCTGCGAGTGTGCCGTTTATTCGTAACTCTCTAATAATTCTGCCAAGATTTTCTGCATCTTTTGAAGTTTTTAATGCAAAGACCACCCCTTGCTTTTCCGCAAATTCAAAATTTAGAGGGGCATAAGTTCCAATATGAGGAAAGAGGACAAACATTGGTAAACCAAGCCCCACCGCCCAGTTAGTCCGCTCATGAGAAGCGGCAACAAAGACATCAAGACGGGGAAGAAATTTTATTTCCTTCAAAGTTGCTTCTTGCCGGGTTTCGCCTCTGACCAAGGAGATATCCCAATTGGTTTCACCTGGAAATTCCTCCATCTCCCCTTCCTGACCGTCGGTCTCGCCCATCTGGGCTACACCCAAGGGTCTACGACCGAGAGCTTTGCGTCTTGGCTCAACGGACAGGTTAGTAAAGGAAGATCTAGGAGGAAGAAGTGCCTCCTTCACTTTTTGATAAACTTTTAGATTTGTGCCAAGAAAAAGAATGGCTTTCATTCCGTGCTTAATCACTGATTTTGCGCCTGCTAATATCTTTGAAATGTGTTCTTTCGGATAGGCACCAGAGGTGAAAAAACCAACGGTCAAGGGCCAGTTGGAATTAATTCTTGCGGTTCTCTCCTCAAAATATTTTTCAGCAGAATCTACTAAGGGTGGTTCTATCATAAGTCCGGTAACGACTATTGAATTTGGGTCAGCGCCAAAGGAGACTAATTTTTTCTTTGTCTCTTCCAGAGGCACAAAGATTTTTTTGGCTCCTTTAATAACACATTCGGCAGGAGCGGCTATTTCGCCATGAAGATAAAAAACCGAACAGACATCACAGAGGGCTTTTGCCATCAAAGGGTGTTCTACCACGCAGATGCCGTCAAAATTTCTCAAAGTCCTTTTTAAATCTCTTCCCAAAAGGCAAAGAAACGGAGACTTCTTAGAAGTGTCTTTTGAAAAAAACCGAATCAAGTTATAAATTCTGGTAACAAGACCACCTTTGCTACCAATGATATATAGCGACGCCACTGTCTTCCAGGCAAAGAACGATGCACCTTGGCATTTTTCAAAGACAGAGATGTAGGATATTTTCCTTTTGTCATCTATTTGCTGAAGAAAGTTATCCAGATAATTTGGATGACCTCTGCCAATTTCTGTACTGATGGCAATTATTTCAGACATTAGGGTTGACTTGGTTTGTTGGGTTCACCCTGTTTATTGGGTTTCCCGCTAAAGGCGGGTCTCCACCACAAAGACGGCAGCTCAGCCTGTGGCTGAAGCCTCTGGCTGAAACCCAACGAACCCAACAAACTCAATGAACCCAACAAACAGTTTATTTGCCTGAAGGGCTCCGTAGGAAAGGCTAATCATTGATACCTTGGCGGTGACTTAGTCCTTGGCGGTTAAAAAAACCAAGGCAGATGGTAAGCCGGGTTCTGTTTCCCCGCCTTTGGCGGGGATGATGACCATTTCTCTTCTGCGACCTACCCTCTCACCCCCCCGACCTGTCCGTTGTGTTAGCCTGCAGAGCCTACGTTCAGGATGGAATCGGGATTTAAGCGGGCCACTCTTTTCTTTAGAAAAGAAGGTGAGACAATTTGGTCTTGCTTCGGATGGGGTTTGCCCTGTCCCAAAACCCCTTGTTACCTCAGGATTCGGGATGGCGCCAAAAGCGCCACCTCTGATGTTGCCATCAGGGCGGTGAGCTCTTACCTCGCCTTTTCACCCTTGCCTCGCTCCTTCACAGAGCGGTGGGCGGTGTATTTTCTGTGGCACTTTCCGTTCTCGCCTCGTTTTCGAAACGAGACCCCCGTTTCCGGGGCATCCTACCCTCCGAAGCCCGGACTTTCCTCCCCAAGATAGCATTGGGGCGATCATCTCTCTGCCTTGGCTTATTTTTCATTATACCATAATCACCCATTTTTGTCAAGTAAAAAAGACGGGGCTTCACCGATTTCGGTGCAAATTCTGAGTTATTTTTGGTCATTTAGAAATATAGAATTGGTCGTAATGGTCTCTTGACGAAGGTTTGATTAATTATGGTAGGCTTCCTCTAAAGAGGAGGT
>JBFLXN010000045.1:0-17710 GCA_040755715.1 Candidatus Edwardsiibacteriota bacterium | reverse complement strand
TTGTTTTTTGATGTAAGGTTTTTGTTTATAACGAGTTAAATTATATCAAAAGCTGGAGGAAAAGTCAAGAAAAATAATCAGATAACCTGCAAAATATCAGCAGGTTATGAATTTTACAGAAGTCTTACCGACTTTAATAAAGGAGAATCTATGGAAGATCTTTTAGCCGAAAAAGTTTTAAAGGTCGGCGAAATTCTTTTCCGTGAAGGTGATGCCGGGGATGAAATGTATCTCATAAAATCCGGCAAAATAAAAATCTCAAAGGTGGCCGGAGGACTGGAAAAAACTCTCGCTACCTTACAAGAGGGCGATTTTCTTGGAGAAATGGCTATCGTTGATTCTGCTTCGCGCTCAGCTACCGCTACAGCTCTAGAAGAAACACATCTTCTCACACTTGACCGTGAGGCCTTCAAGACTCAAATCAAAGAAAATCCTATGATTGAATATTTAATTGAAAGTCTAATCAAACGCCTTCGGGAGACAAACCGTCAAGTAGAAATCCTCTTGCAAAAAGACGAACTTTGTCGTTTGACTGCTACTCTTATAAGCTTAGGAAGAGAAAAGGGGAAAGAAACAGCCGAAGGCATGGTGGTAAGTGGAAATTTTTCTCCGGAGCATTTGGCAGAAATGGTTGGCATCGTTCCACAAAAAGCCAGAGAAATTTCCGCTAAACTAGAAAAATCAGGGATGGTCAAGATAGACCCGGAAAAACTTGTGATTAGGTCTTTGGCGGAATTAGAGGAATACTGGAAATATACGACTTTGAAAGAAAAATTCAAAGAAATGGAATAAAACAATCAATAGCCGTAGGAAACGGAGTAATCGTGTAATACGTCTCCTTCGATTTCTACGTTTCCTGCGTTTCCTACGATTCCTAATTATTTTGAGTTTATTATGCGTTTTCCTAAAGGAAGAGTAGTTCTTTCCAACGCCAAATTAGAATTCGTGAATTTGGATAATGTGTTGGCTGATAGCAAGAAAGAGAGAGCCAGCAAAATCTCCGGTTACTTAGAAATTCTTTATCCGGAAGGAAGCGAAATCCTCTTTCTTAAAAAGGGTGAGCCGGTTAATGCCGCTCGTTTTACCAGAGAAGAGCGAAAGATTCTGACTATCATTGAAGTAATTGAGAAAGCCAAAAAATCTGTCACCGGCACTGTAAATATCTATGAAACTGGGGATGAACTGATTGAAATGATGTTAGCTACTCTCACACTGAAACATCTGTTTAAGGATTTGAATGTTCAGGCCACTGACCCAGAAAAAGTACTCTCTAAACTGGCCCAGGTGAAATTCTCTGGATTTCTGGAATTACGAAAAGGAGTGGAAGTTTCTTATGTTCGATTTAAGGAAGGCAACCCTGTAACCTTTTATCCTTCGGGAAAAGGGGCTGAACCAACCGAAGTTGAGGGTCTGGTGAAACTACTTATCTCCACTCAAATCGGAGAGACTCCCACTTTGGTTGATGGCTATGAAAAATTAGCAGAGATTCCCGAACAGGCTACCCCAGCCCAAATTACCCTCTTTGTTAATACCCTAAACAAAATTGTCGGTGAAGTAAAAAACATTGCCGGGCCAACATTAGTGCAGAAAACCTTGTTGACTTCTAAAGAGACAATAGCAGTGAAATATCCTTGTGTGAAAGACTTATCTATAGATTCTGATTCACGCCTTTCCGGAAATATACTGGTTACCCCAGATGAACTTTCAAGAATTTTTGCTGAATGGATTGATTTATTTGTTGATTCATTTCGTGTCGTTCTCGGCAAGAGGCTTGATACTTTAGTTCAGAATTCGTTTAAGGACTATCGCTTTGCCTTAAAATCCACAAATTTTGGTCAGTATTCTAAATTAAAAAATTTGCTTTGACAGGGAAGTAAAATGGGAAGAATTGTGGTCAAAGCTAAAATCTGGAATTTCGGAGATGAACTGGAATCTCTCCGGGGTTTAAAAAAGCCAGAAGAAATCGTAAAGATAGAAGTAGAGGGACTTATTGATACAGGAGCGACTGCCTTAGTCCTCCCCCTTCTCATTGTTAAAAAACTAAGGCTTTTAGTTGATGGCCGGGAAGTAGAGGTAACTTATGCTAATGGAAAACGAGGGAAAAGAAAAGTTGCCAGAGGTGTCGCCATTGAAATCTTAGGAAGAGAGATGGAAACATTTGCGGTGGTGGAGAATAAAGAGGCAAGAGTTCTAATTGGTCAAATCATTCTTGAGGGATTGGACCTTTATCCTAATCCTAAAGAAGGCAGACTTGAGCCAAGACCCGGTCATCCTGACATGCCACTAATAGAATTATACTAAGATGCCCGGCTGTCTTTATCTTGTCTCCACCCCCATTGGCAATCTTGAAGATATTACCTTAAGGGCCCTGCGTATCCTAAAAGAGGTTAACTTAATTGCCGCTGAGGATACAAGAAGAACAGGGAAATTACTCAAGCATTTTAAGATTCAAACGCCACTTCTAAGTTTTCACGAATATAATAAGGAAAAACAAGTGGGCAAACTTTTAGAGCAATGGAAAGATGGAAAAAAGATTGCTTTGGTCTCTGATAGCGGTACACCAGGTATTTCAGACCCCGGGTACTATCTAGTCCTACTGGCGATTCAGCAGGGTTGTCAGATTATCCCAATTCCAGGACCAACTGCTTTTGTTTCTGCTTTGATTGCTTCAGGATTACCCACTAATTCTTTTATTTTTTTAGGCTTTTTGCCGACAAAACGAGGAAAGCGAGAACGAAAACTAACTGAACTATTAGAAGAACAGAGAACACTTATCTTTTACGAATCCCCTCATAGACTTTTAAATACTCTGGACGACCTTTTAAAAATCTTTGGTGAAAGAAAAGTAGCCATTGCTAGAGAATTGACCAAGGTCTTTGAAGAAATCCAGCGTGGTTCTTTAAGCCAACTGATGGAGCATTATAGAAAGAAAAAACCTAAAGGAGAATTCGTTTTGGTGATAGAGGGAAAGAGAGAGAATGGGACCCCGATACAAACCAATTGATTTGATTACTATCGCTTATCTTTCCTTCATTTTGTTGCTTGCTATTTTTTTTAATCAGCAACTCACCTGTCCGTTGTCTCAAGGAGCGGAGCAAACGGTCAAGAAAGCTTGGCTTTTCTATGTAATTTCTCATAGCCTATTAATCGGGGCGATTATTGTTCTTTTACAATTAACCCTACCCTCTTTCCTTCCTACCGAGAGAGGGAATAGAAAGGGAGTAAACAAGATTGCGAGGGGTTCACTTGCCTTTCTTAAATTTTTACGCCAATGGTATCCCGCATTACTTTTTATTTTTTTCTACAGAGAAACACAGAATTTGATTCATCTTTTTTTTCCACAATGGTTTGACCAACACATTCAGAATTTAGAATCGCTCCTTTTTGGCATCAATCCCAGCCTCTGGTTAGAAAGGATTTCTTTTCCTCTTTTGACTGAATGGCTGATGTTTACTTATTTTGTCTATTTCTTTCTGGTGATTATTGTTGGCTTTGCTCTATATTTTTCCAACAAAGAGAAAGAATTTAATAATTTCATTTTTGCCTGTGCGGCTACTTTCTATTTATCTTCTATTTTATTCTTTTTATATCCGGTAGAAGGGCCGAGATACGCAATGAGTGCACTTTACACAAAACCGCTAAATGGATATTTGTTCACCAATATTATTAAACAAACGATGCAGAGTGCGGCGGTTCATGGCGGTGGTATGCCCAGTTCGCATGTGGCGGTAGCTTTAATCTGTTTGATATACAGCCGCAAAGCAAATTCGTTACTATTCTGGGTACTTTTCCCTATAGTTATCAGTATGGCTTTCGGTGCCGTCTATGGACGATTTCATTATGTTACGGATGTAATAGTTGGTCTAATCATAGGGGCTTTTTTCTCTTATCTAAGCCCCAGAGTGAATCGATTATTGCCAGAATCCTCTGGGGGGAATGCTCCCCCTTGAAACCCATTAGGAACTTCAATTCATGTTGTCATATCAACTAAATAACAATCAGATTATAGTTGCCCAATTTATTGAGCTTACTGTTGACATGCTTGATAAATCAAGCAACTACAATTAACATCACATGACCCGACGGCGAAAATTTTATGAAGAGAAATCCCTAGCTTTAGGCACTATTTGTTTTCATTTAGGCCTAAAACCAAATATTCTTACAGGAATAAGTCTTCTCTTTAGTTTGGTGGCTAGCATCTTCCTCTGGAAGCGAAGCCTCTTCCTTGCTTTACTCTTCATTTTACTGAATTCTTTCGCTGATATGTTGGATGGCTCTACCGCAAGGGCTTCAGGGAAGACAAGTCTTTTCGGTGGAGTTTTGGACCATCTTGTCGACCGCTTTGGCGAGTTTTTCATTCTGATGGGTATACTCTTGAGTGGATTTGTACCAGCCTATTGGGTTTTATTTTCTCTCTTTGGGATGCTCAGTGCGAGTTATGTCCGCGCCGCTGCCGAATCAATCGGCAAAATGGAAAGTTGTACCGTTGGTTTAGCCGGGCGAACAGAAAAAATTATTTGCCTCATCCTCGGAATTATTGGAGAGATGGTCTTTCCTCAAAGACAGTTATTGAGCTACGGTCTAATTTTAGCGGGCGCTATTTCTTATATTACTACCCTGCAGCGATTGTTATTTGCCAGAAAACAGATGCGAAAGGAGGATTGATGTTTGATAAATTGAAAAAATTGTTAAGCCTAGTGGATGCTGATTACGCCGATATCCGCTATGAAATAATGAAAGAGACGGTAATATCATTCAATGGTTGTTGAAACTCTTATGAATGTGGTAGAAGTAGGTGATACCTTGTATCCTGCTTTAGGCAATGTTTGGGTCCCTCCCATCCTCTGCGACAATGTCAGCGTGGCTACCAAAGCAAAATTAGCAATGTGAAATTAGCAATGAATACAAAGGAAGAGAAGAAGATAGGAAATGAACTAATTTTGAATTGCTATATGATTCTCTGTATCGGAAATCCTGTTTATGATACAATTATTACGCCCTACATCAAAACCGATGGGCGAGTTCTCTCTGGCTGTTCTACTAATGCTTGCTTAGCCTTAGCTAAACTGGGAGAAGAGACAACCTTAGTTGGCTCAATCGGCAAAGATTACGAAGAGAAATTCTTGAAAGATCTAAGACGGTACAACATCAAATCATTTGTGACTAGTTCTCCTCAAACTGGTGGCTTTACCTTGATTTATCCCCCTGAAGGCGAACGCCAATTAAGTGTCCTGGGTGTAGCTGATGAAATCACCGAAATCCCAGAAAACTTCCTGGAGGCTGATTATGTCTTCTTCGGTTCCATTCTCCAGGAGACTTCAAAGCAATTATTTCAAGAGACGAAGAAAAAAAGCAGGGCAAAACTTTTCCTGGACCCTCAAGGTATTTTAAGAAAAATAAATGACGGGAAAATTCTTCACGAATGTCCGCCAGACATAGAAGAGATTGTTTCTCTATTTGATATAGTGAAACCCAATGAATACGAAGCTGAAGTGATAACTGGAATAAATGCCCGGAAAGATGCCTATAGTGTAGTGAAGAAAATTCATTCTTGGGGATGTAAGATTGCGATTGTCACTCTGGCAGAACTCGGTTCAGTGATTTACGATGGTAACAAATTTTATGACATTCCCGCTTATCCCACAAAAGCCATTGATTCTACTGGAGCCGGAGATACTTACGCCGCTGGGTTTATTTTTGAATCACTGAGAAGTGACAATCTCCAGGAAATTGGCTGTTTTGCTTCGGCAGTTGCTTCTATTATGGTGGAAAATACAGGCCCTGATTTTCCACTGAGTCTAACTGAAGTAGAACGAAGAAGCGAGACATTAACCCCAAGATATGATAGTTACTGGTGAAAAATGCATTAGCCACAGATTGACACAGATTAACACAGACTTTAAATTATTGATTCCCAGAAGGTTATAATTGTATCCCCGATGTAACATCGGGGTGAAAATCTGTGTAATCTGTGGTTTCAGAGACTTTTTCAGGGGAAACTATGATAGGAGGCGATTATGATACCTATTGAGTTTGACATTATTGTCTTTAAAGAAGAGAATGTCTTTATCGAATACTGTCCTGAACTGGATGTTTCCAGCTGTGGGAATACTATCGATGAGGCCCGGAAGAATCTCAAAACGGCAGTAAGATTATTTTTGGAAGAGACAGAGAAGATGGGAACACTTGAGGATATTTTGAAAGAAGCCAATTACACAAAAGACGAGACTGGTAAATGGATACCTCCGAGAATGGTAGCTACTGAGCTGACGAGTGTGGTGTAATATGCCACGAATAACGCTTGTTTCGGCAAGCCGTTTACGCAAGGTTTTTGAAAGAGCCGGATTCAGATGTGTGCGTATTGAAGGAGATCATTTTGTCTATACAAAATCAGGAATTTTACGACTCGTAATTATTCCTGATTGGGGAGAGGTGCCCGTCTTTATCATCAAAAACAATCTAAGCACGACTTTATTAAAATTTTGTCTAAAATTGGCACGATTTATCCTGAACGGAGTGAAGGAAAATCAACACTGACAAGCGTTTAAGCCTTCTGGGCTTGTTCTTCTCTTGTCCCCCGACAAGTCGGGGGAAGAAAGACAGCCCAAGCCCCGATAAATCGGGGCTTCAGGGCATCCTCAAATGAAAGAAAATGCAAAATTTAAATATCAAAATGCAAAATTAAGGAATTTGTTTTTAATTTTTGATATGTCATTTTGATTTTTACATTTTGATATTTGATTTTCCTAGGCAGATTTTGAGCCAAAATTTAACAAAGCACTGCTAAGAACAGCCGGTATATCAAGAGATGAATACTTTGCTTTGCTAGTGGTTTGTAACATAAATTAACGCTATTAAGTTGGCCCGAAGATACAGACCACTGCGGGGGGTCTTAGTCCCGATTCAATCGGGACTAAGGGGTTACAATTCCGAAAGTTGCCAGTGGCAAGTTTCGGAATGTCATATCCCGATAGAATCGGGATGTGAAAGTGCTGTGTGACTCCCGAAAAAAGTTACGGAATTTATGTCACACAGCACTAGAAAGCGTATAGTCCCGACTTTGTCGGGAGAGGAAAGTGTGACACGAAAGGAGGGTTTTTAAAAGTTATGCCAAAAGTAAGAGTTGCTATTATTGGTGTAGGTAATTGTGCCTCTTCCCTTGTCCAGGGCATCTATTATTACCGAAATGCCAAAGAGAACGAGAAGATTCCCGGAATTATGCATGTGAATTTAGGTGGCTATCACATCCGGGATATTGAGTTTTCTGCTGCCATTGACATTGACAAAAATAAGGTAGGAAAAGATTTGGCTCAAGCCATTTACACTTGGCCAAATAACACTCACAAATTTTGCGAAGTCCCCAAATTGGGAGTAAAAGTTCAGCGAGGAATGACTCACGATGGTTTGGGATATTATCTCTCCCAAATCATTCAAAAGGCCCCGGGGAACACGGTTGATATTGTCAAACTCTTAAAAGAGACAAAGACTGATGTAGTAGTCAATTTTCTTCCTGTTGGCTCTGAAGAAGCTACTAAATGGTATGTAGAGCAAGTCTTAGAAGCCCATTGTGGATTTGTCAATTGCATTCCTGTCTTCATTGCCAAGGAAAAATATTGGCATAATCGTTTTAAGAAAGCAGAGCTTCCCGTAATAGGTGATGATATAAAATCGCAGGTCGGAGCTACTATCGTCCATCGTGTCTTAACACGACTTTTCCAGGACCGTGGAGTGAAATTAGAAAAAACCTATCAATTGAACTTTGGGGGAAATACAGATTTTCTCAATATGCTTGAACGCTCAAGATTAGAATCAAAGAAAATCTCCAAAACAAATGCAGTTACCTCTATGCTTGACTACGAATTGCCTAAAGATGATGTGCATGTGGGGCCGTCTGATTATGTCCCCTGGCTTTTAGACAGAAAATTCTGTCATATCCGGATGGAAGGTAAGACATTTGGCGATGTGCCACTGAATTTGGAACTTAAATTAGAGGTGTGGGATTCCCCGAATTCAGCCGGAGTTGTAATTGATGCGGTCAGATGTTGTAAACTAGCGTTAGCTAATAAACTCGCTGGTTCTATTAAAGAGCCGTCAAGTTATTTTATGAAATCACCGATGGTGCAGTATCCAGACCATATTGCCAGAGAACTCACCGAAAAATTCATCAGAAGATATGGGAAGAAATCCCAATAGAATTGCCACCAGAGAGAACACAGAGAAAAAATCTCTGTATTCTCTCGGTGAACTTCGTGGTAAAAATGGAAACTTATATGCTCAAGAAAATTTTAGGTGTGATTTTGGGTATTTCCCTCTCTCTCCCGAGTTGGCCTAAAGATGTTTCAGCCCAAGAATTCTCAAAATATCCCACCAATCTGGATTTGATTGAAAGAGCGGCTAAAGAAGCTATTGAGAAAATGATGATGGAAATTCCTCTCTCCTTTGAACTACCACAGGAGGGCATTAGTCTTAAACCGGAGAAAGTGGAAGAGGGCGGCTGGCTTGTAGAAAATATTCTTACTTCAATCTTAAAAGAAAAAGAGGGAAAGGTTATTCTCAAGGACGAGGAACGTTCCGAAAAATCACCTAGGCTTTGTCTTTCCTATCGCTTGGTGGAATTGGGTGTCAATTATGGGAAAGATTCACATCATCTCTTTGGTTCTAAAAAAATCAAACGCTATGCCAAGGCAAAGATTATTCTTCGCCTGATCAAAGAACCAGAAGGTGAAATCCTTTTTCTCAAAAGCGGTGAAGGAAAAACAGAAGATGTGGTGCCACAACGAATACTATCTTATTTAGAAAAAGGCTCTTTCTCACTCACCAATCCTACAGTGAAAGAAGATTCTGGTTGGAGTGAAGTCTTGGAGCCTTTAATTGTCGTGGGAATTGTTAGTGGATTGATTTATCTTTTTTACTCAACCAAAGCCACGAAATAACCCCAAAGACATCTTATAAGACTCACCGCAGCCTGCCCATTCTTCCTTGAAGCCACCACAACGGCCAGGGAGAGGCAAAGAGCGCGAAGAGATAATCTCATTGTAAATTGCAAAATTAGCAATTAGCATTTTAAAATGATAGTTTTGCATTGATAATTTTGAAATGAATCTCTCTGTGTCTTTGCGGTGAACATTATACTCGGAGGAAAAGATGAAATTTGAAACGGAAAGACACGCTAAATTAGGAAGAGAATTTTATGCCCGAGGACAGAACAAAGAGGCCATCCAAGAATTTAAGAAAGCGATTGAATTAAATCCTCGTTATCCTGACCTTTACAATCAACTTGGTTTAGCCTATCATCTGGAAGGCGCTCTTGAGGATGCAATTCAATACTTTCGCAAGGCCATTGAACTTAATCCAAAATATGTTGAGGCTCATTTGAATCTGGCGATTACACTAAATGAAGTGGGAAAATATGAAGAAGCACTTGAAGAATATCGTTTAGCCGCAGAAGGTGAAGGTGCTCAAGAAGAACCAAGCCTCAGTATTCGTCATCGCCTGGCAGAAACACATGCCAAATTAGGTGATACCTATTCTGAGATTGGAGCCTATGCCGAGGCAGCCATGGAATATCAAAAGGCACTTAAAGCAAATCCCAAGTATCTGGATATCCGTTTTAAGTTGGGCAAAACTTACTCAGAGATGAAAATGTACGATGAAGCCATTACTGAACTGATGTCCATCCTTGAACAAAATCCAAAATATTTAGATGCTAGAATTAATTTGGGCATCGTCTATCTCAAAAAAGGAGAGAAAGGAGAAGCAAGAGAAGAATGGGAGAGATGCCTCCAACAAGAGCCTACCAATATCAGAGTAAAAACCTACTTAGCCATTCTGGAAAGGGAGGAAGAGTGAAGATAAACAAATTTTTTGCTTTTTGCTTTTTGCTTTTTGCTTTTTGCTTTTTTGAGATAGGTTTAATTTCCTGCACCTCTCGCAAACACATAGAAATCAAACTTGATGCAGAAGACGAATTCCGTCTGGCTAAGGAGAGATTTGAAAAAAAAGATTATACTGAAGCCAGCGCTCGGTTTAAGGCATTTACCTTAAATTATCCGCAGTCACCTGTAGCGGCCGAGGCACAATATTATCTGGCAGAATCCTATTTTCAATTGAAGGATCATCTCTCAGCCGAAGAGGAATATGCCCGATTAGTCAATGATTTTCCTACTACTCCTTTTGCCGAACAAGGTCAATTCGGTTTAGGACTTTGCTACTGGCGTCAATCACCCCATTATAGTAGAGACCCCACGATGACCGAGAAGGCAATCCAAGCCTTCCAAGCGTTTATCTATCGTTTTCCCCAAAGCGACCTTTTACCAAAAGTAGAGGATTTATTGTCTAAGTGTCAAGAGAAATTAGCCCACAAAGACTATGAAAACGGGCGTCTTTACTTGAATTTAAAACAATATCAATCAGCCCTCATCTATTTTCAGGATATAATTAAAGAGTATCCTCAAACTCGTTGGGCTAAAGACGCCAGATTCGGAGTGGCTATGGCTAAGGAAGGATTGAATAGGATAGAGGAAGCTAAGGACGAATATCAGAAAATTATAGAAGAATTTAAGGGTGAGTCAATTGCCAAAAAAGCAGAAAAGAGACTGAAGTCGCTTCGCTCTCCCGATAAAATCGGGACAAAATGAAAATGGTAAATGGAAAACGTCGTATCGTCCCGCTAAGGCGGGACTCGGAGTACGGAGTATCGTCCCCCTAAGGCAGGACTCGTAGAAGACGAAGTAATTGCGGGCAGTAGAGAAAGAATATTTCAAGTTTATTGCTTTTGAGAAATATTGCGCAAGAACGAACGAAGTGATACTGCGTTTCCTACGAGCCTTAGTGATCCTACGAGCAAAATGAGCTATATCTTGCGTTTAGGAATTTTTGGTGGAACATTTGACCCGATTCATTTCGGTCATCTCATTGTGGCCGAAGAGGTCAAAGAGAAATTAAAGCTGAGCAAACTCTTCCTTGTGCCTGCCGCTTCCTCCCCCCACAAACTTGGTCACCAAATCCTTAGGGGAAGTCATCGTGCGGCTATGATTCGCTTAGCCATTAAAGGAAATCCTTATTTTGCCTTTTCAGATTTGGAAATAAAGCGACCAGGGCTTTCCTATACGATAGATACACTTAGAGAGTTTCGCCGACAAAACCTTTCGGCGAAACTCTTTTTTGTGATGGGCGCAGACCAGTTTGTGGAAATTGAAACTTGGAAAGAACCAGAAGAAATCTTCCGATTATCAAAGGTAGTCGTAATGACCCGGCCAGGATTTGATTTAAATCAAGTGAAAGCAAAATGGAGAAAGAAAGTTGTGGTGGTTAAGGTAAGTCAAATAGGTGTTTCTGCTACGGAGATTCGCCACCGGATAAAAATGGGTCATTCCATCCGCTATTTAGTGCCCGCCAGTGTAGAGTCCTACATACGCCAGAATAAATTATATCTTTAGCCACGAATTTAATTTGTAGGAGGTATTTCATGAAACGCCCCCCACAGAGGGTTTTAGCGAAACAAGGCGTCCAGTTCATCCTTACTGAATTCTTCTTTTCCCACCTCACCAATCTGAACAGAATTCCTTCCTACATTGAAAAGGACATTCTCACCCAAAGCCAGATACTGTCCAATATTCTTATCTTTTCCTAGAAGTTGAAAGTAGGCTTTGCTGAAGCGTTTTACCTGAATTATTTTCTGTTTATTTTCCAGGAATTCATTATCCACCCAGTTTCCCTTTTTGTTGAAGAATGTCTTCTGTCCAATCTGCGATACTCCTTTAATTTCCTGTCTTTGTCCGCTCGCATCAAAATAGACATTTGGGGGGACTTGGGCACTGAACTGCAGAGCTCGGGCATTCATTGATTGATTGACTGCACTTCCACCAACGCTTGGAGCGGCTTTTTCCGCCATAATCCTGCCGGCTTTTGATTCAACCTCTTTCCTGGAGACTTTTTCATCAAGGTCAACTAAGAATGAGGTATACTCCGTCATAATCCCGTATTTCTTGGAAAGATAGACAATCTCATCAACTAATTCCTTATTTTCACCGTGAGAGCGAATTTCTTCTATCAAATAGCCGATCTTTCTTCCTGCCCAGAGCCGAGGAATGAAGTCGTTTTTGACTAAAAATTTCGGGAAATACCCCTTATAGGTGTAAGTGCGTCTCTTCCCCTCAGCATTCCCTCTAAGAATAATTGATGTTCCTCCCTGTCCCTCATATCTTCCGAGAATGAGAAGCTGTGAACCTTTGAACAAATCCGGCAAGACCTTTGGATAGATTTCTGTAACTTCAAGCCCGCCAAAATCTAAGGCCAAATCGGTCAACACTGGATTGGCAATTTTACTATAAAAATTGGATACTTTGGCTTCTATATTTTCTTCAGGTCTCACATACTCAGAAATACCCTTATTTTCTGAAGCCAATCTATCTAACAGTTGCGTATTGACATCGTAACCTACACCAAAAGTAAATAACCTCATTTGCTCTTCGTTCGTCCGCTTGACATTAGTGAGAATCTTAGAGATATCTTGAACTCCAACAGTAGGAAGTCCATCGGTGAGAAAGATGATGATTCCTGGACGAGAGTGATTCTTGATTCTTCTCAGTGCGGTTAACAACGCCTCATGGATATTGGTGCTACCGCCTGCCTCAACTTGTCGGATAAATTGTTTGGCTGACCAGAGATTTTCCTGACTGGCTAAAAGCAATTCCGCTCTGTATTCATCAACTTCATCATTAAAGACAATCAGATTGAAGCGGTCTCCGGCATTCAATCCATCAAGGCAGGAGAGCAAAGCCTCCTTTGCTTGGGCGAGTTTTTCTCCCCGCATACTCCCAGAATGGTCAAGGACAAAGAGAATGTCTTTGTGAGAAACTTTTATCTCTTGAAATTCTGTGCCCGGAGAAATCATCGCTATGAAGAATCCCTTTTCTCCGCTCTCACGATAAGTTAAAAGATTTAAACCAAGGTCTTCGTCAGAGACAGTGTAGTAGAGAATAAAATCTTTATCGGGTTTGGTCTCTTTTTCAGCATATTCAATTTCTACTGAATGGTCACTCTGGCGGTTAACCTGAACATCATGAGTGGGTGAATAGACCGATTTGATTCTTGAGGTTGAAGTAAGACTGATTCTCAGTCTGACTTCCTCAATTGGCTCAGCCGAGAATTTCTCGGTATTGAGCGAATAACGGTACTCGCAGAGATTGCCGTCCATCTTTAATATCTGTGAATAATCCAAGCGGATGCGCTTTTCACCTCTTGCAGGCACTGGATAGACTCTGGCTTTAAACATATCTCTGCCCACATATTCTAACAGGGCCGGATCTTTTTTTCTTCTGACAATATCTTCGTAGATTTTTCTTGCTTCATTCTTATCCAGGATTTCACCCCTCAATTCTTCATCACCGGTATACATTGAAAATTTGGAGACACTGGCACCTTCCGGGATGGGAAAGATATAGGTTGCCTCTAAGTCTCTGGGTGAAGGATTGAGAAAGACCTGGTCAACTCTGGTTCTGGCAACCTGGTCATCAATGTTAATTTCCACCTTATGATATTTGATAGAAAGGGCGGGTGGAAATGGTTCATTCGGGTGAGGTGGCATCGGAATCAGCACGCCATCTGCCTCTGCCACACTGACAGCGGACAAACTCGTCAGACCAGCAATGGCTGACAACCCCAGGATTAAAATGATGTATTTCATCTTTGACCTCCTTTTTTGGATTTCGGCTTTTTCTTTCTGTTATATAATACACTAAAAGGTGAGAAATATTCCCGAAATTTTTACAGAAATTTCGTTAAATTCGTGGTAAGGTTTTTTCCCTTGACCCCGCTAAAAGAATAGACAAAGATTAGGGGTCAAGGAACTTCTAGGCCTCAGCACCTCGCTTGGCTCGGTGCATTAGCAAGAATTTCCTTGACTTGATAAATTAGTTTTGTTATAATAAAAATATCCTGACAAAAGTGCTGAAGCAGGTGTGATTCTGTAGCTACTAAATGGGGGGTTTCACCCCGATTTATCGTGGTAACTAACTTGCAGTATCGGAATTTCAATCCGATACTTGATTTCATTCCTCCCGACATATCGTCGGGGCAGAAATTAAAGAACAGATTACGCAGATAGCCGTGATTAAAATCTGCGTAATCATATTCCGAACGAGGTGAGGAATATCTTGTTGCAGACTATGACTCCTTACGAGATTATCAGAAAGAAGAGAGAAGGAAAACAACTCTCTTCAGAGGAAATAGAATTCTTTGTTAAAGGATTTATAGAGGGGAACATTCCTGACTATCAAATATCAGCCCTGCTAATGGCAATATTCTTTAATGGAATGACTTTTGAAGAGATAATGGCATTGACCTCGGCAATGACACGATCTGGAGAAGTTTTAGACCTCTCATCTATTGCCGGCATTAAGGTTGATAAGCACTCTACCGGTGGTGTTGGTGATAAACTTTCTCTTACGGTCGCTCCTCTAGTGGCGGCCGCTGGTGTTTCTGTACCAATGGTTTCTGGACGAGGTTTAGGACATACCGGTGGAACATTGGATAAACTTGAATCTATTCCTGGACTTAAGACACAACTTTCAATTCTAGAATTTATCACCAATTTGAAAAGAATTGGTCTGAGCATAATGGGAGCCTTTGAGAAAATGGCTCTGGCAGACAAAAAACTTTACAGCTTGCGGGATGTGACTGCTACAGTGGACTCCATCCCTTTGATTGCCAGTAGTATTATGTCCAAAAAAATGGCTGAGGGAATAGATGCCTTAGTTCTGGATGTGAAGACGGGTAACGGTGCCTTTATGCGAGAAGAAACGCAAGCAGAAAAACTTGCACAAACGATGATAGAAATCGGCAAACGAATGAAAAAGAAGGTGGCAGCTCTAATTACTGATATGAATCAACCATTGGGAAAAGCCGTCGGAAATGCTGTGGAAGTAAAAGAGGCGATACAGGTATTGAAAGGTGAGGGACCGGAAGATATAAAAGAATTAACTTTGGCTTTAGGAGCAGAAATGCTTATTTTAGGAAAGAAAGCTAAAGATTTTAAAAAAGCGAGAAGAATTTTGCAGAAAGTGTTGGATTCAAGGCAGGGTCTAAAAAAATTTAGGGAATTGGTTGAAATTCAAAATGGAGATGGAAGAGTAGTAGAAATCCCGGAAAAAGTCTTGCCTGAAGCCAAGGTTAAACTTAAAGTCGAAAGTAGGAAGAGTGGTTTTGTGCAAAAAATTGATTGTTTAGAAATTGGTCTATCCGCCGTGGCTTTAGGAGCAGGACGAGAGAATTTGGAAAGCAAACTTGACCCAACGGTTGGACTTCTGATAGAAAAGAAGATAGGCGACGAAGTAAGAAAAGGAGAAATTTTAGCAGTGGTACTGGCGAATGAGAAACATATGGGGGAAGAAGTGGTTCAAAGAATTCTTGCCGCTTACACTATAGGAAGGGAAAAGGTCAGTCCCCCATCATTGATTAAGAAAATAGTAAGTAGCGAAAAATAGGTAAGTTTACTGGGTTTACACGGTTTGTTGGGTTTACTTGGTTTATCGGGTTTACCCAGTTTTTTGGGTTGAACCCAACAAACTCAACAAACCCGACAAACCCAACAACCCCCATGAACCCAATAAACCCAAATGGTTATTCTTGATTTACATACACATTCTGAATTTTCTGATGGAAAAATTTCAGTGGCCCAGATTGTAGAGATTGCCAATAGTTTCCATTACAAAGTAGGTATTGCTGACCATTATGGTCCTTGTGACAAACTTTTCTCAGAAGAGGCACTGACAAGTTATTTAGAGTATTTGCAAAAATTTCCAGTTTATAAATCAATAGAACTTGATTTGGGAAAAGAGCCGGTGATTTCTCACCAGGCTTTAGATAAATTGGATTATGTGATTGGTGGGGTACACCACTGGGGAGAAATTTGTTTCTTTGATGGAAATGCTTCCGTGGAAAAACCTGAGCAATTGATAGAAGGAATACTTCGTTTGCTAGAGAAATCAATGGAACATTATCACCTAGATATTTTAGCGCATCCCACACTTTTGCCTATTTCCTTAAAGGAAAAAATAACCGAACTTATCTTTCAAACTCAGTGGGCAGAAAGACTTATTGCTCTTGCTTGTGAAAAGAATGTGGCTTTAGAAATCAGTGCAAGATGGCCAGCTCCAGATGAAAAATTTTATGAAATGGCTATGAGAAAAGGAGTAAAATTTTCTTTGGGAAGTGATGGACACAATTTAGAGAAAGTCTGTCGATTAGAGTATCCACTGAATATAGTGCGGAAACTTAATATCCCAGAGTCACAAATCTTTAGACCACTGTCCACTAACCGCTCACCGCAAACTGCTGAAAAATAGCAAATGTTAAGAAGAACGAAAAGACAATAGATGGTAAACGGTATGCAGTAAGCGGGAGGCGGAAAGCGGTTTGTGACTACTGTTCTTTGCTAACTGACAAAACAGCTTGAAGTCTGTCATCCAGCACACGAATCCGGGCGCAGAGAACTTTGCAAAGAGCCAACATAAGTTTGGCGGCAATACGAGGTTCCTTTTCAATCAAATATGCTACCGTAGCCCTGGTGATGATAAATATTTCTGTGTTTTCCAGAGCGGTCACATTAGCCGAGCGAGGTGCCAAATCCAAGAGAGACATTTCGCCAAAAAATTTTCCTGCACCTAATTCAGCTAAAATAATCTCCTTGCCATTACCAGCCACACTGACTCTCACTTTGCCGCTCTTGATTAAATAGAGGCTATCGCCTGCATCGCCTTTTTTACAAATAGAAGCGCCAGGCAAGAAGAGAATACTTTTTGCAGAAGTTAATAAAGGTGCAATTTTGATTAATTCTTCCTCAGTCATTTCTTGAAAGAGAAGAAATTCTCTTAAGATAGATTCAAGTCCCATATATTTACTCCTTTCGCTACTATTTCACTAATAATTAACAACAGACAACTAACAACTGGTTTCGCAGATGGAGGTGTTCAATGAATAATCTACAAAAACTCTTAACACAGGTCTCTCTTTTTCAGGATCTTAATCAATCCGAATTAGAAAGGATTAGTAAATTAATATTCTTAAGAAACTACACCAAAGGGCGGACTCTTTTTTTTGAGAATACCCCTGGGGAAATACTTTATCTCATCAATTCAGGTGAAGTAACTATTTCTAAAAAGGCAGGTGATGGGACAGAAAAAATTTTAGCTAAACTTGGTCCAGGCGATTTTTTCGGCGAGATGTCCTTAATTGATAATAGCCCTCGCTCGGCTACTGCCAAAGTGTCAAAAGATGCTGAACTCGTAGTCATTACTAGGAAAGCATTTCAACAAATGTTAGAAACAGACCCTAAGATTACTGCAAAGATTTTGATGGCACTTTTAAGAGTAATCTCAGCTCGCCTTCGGACCGCTAACGAGAAACTAAAGGAACTTGCTCTTTAGACTGCTGACTGCTTTTCGCCTACCGCTTTATCCAGCACCTTGAGAATATCCTGCGGTCTTGCCGCAGGGTAACCCCGTTCTTAGTCTTACTTGCCACAGGGTTAATACCCTGTGGTCAAGGTGCTTGGATTTATTATCTCTTTTGATTTTTAGCAGGTAGTGGTTGAATGCAAAATAAAAGTGAGCAGCTAATTTTTAAGTAATTCTTGAATTTTTTCTTTTGATTTTGAGTTGATTTCAAATAATAAATTTTTAATAATTTCAGATTTTTGTTCTTTCTCAAA